>NZ_JBLYNS010000076.1:0-25370 GCF_049310205.1 Endozoicomonas sp. ALC013
CCTGGCCTGTGAATAGGGTGTGCAACAGCCCGTTTTGAGCAGGTGACTCAATTATTGATCACTTGTTGACAAAACTTATCCAATAAATCGGGATTTAAAACAATTTTTAATTTTTCACGTGTATCAGTAAGGCTGACTGTTGGGAGTGGGTTAAGCCAATCGTGTAACAAGGCGGAATTGGATTTACTCATATTTGTTACAAATGTTTTCAGATCATCATCTGCTAAATTATCAATCAAAATTTTCCAGTCAGGTGCAATAATGAGGTCAGGGCTATCTAAATCGAAACTCTGTCTACTGACATTGAAAAAATATTGGAACTGGAATGAATCACCGCTTTTCAGAATTCCAAAGGCAATCCGCGTATCTTGCCAGTCAGAAGTATCCGAATCACCATTATAAAATGAGTAAACTGTTTCTACTTCTGGCTCAGTGTCTGGCTTCAGTAAATGCTCCTTCAAATCTAAATCTGATGTTATCGGGACGCCCTTAATAACAATATCTTTTAAATCTACGTATTCATTGCAGCTTATATTGTCCTCGTCCTTTGCCTCTTGGGGTTTCAGTAATAACATCAGTGAATTTTTATATTTTATCAATTCGGAAAATTCTGTAAGAGTATGGTTTTTTTTCAATAAGTCGGTAATTTCATTAATAAACTCAACGGGGAATTTTCCATTTTTTTCAACAACTTTGCCAGTGTTTGCAATCAATGCAGGGGTAGCCTTCAGGTGGCTGACGGCTTCATCAGATGAAAAAGTATCAACGTTTTCAAATCTGAAGGTGTAATTATCCTGATCAGCTTCAGTTGAAACTCCACCTACTTGAGACAAATGAGTGTCAGCCGGGGTTGGGGATATATCTACACAAAAGGGGCCAAAATCGACTTGCCCGCTTTCAGTATCTTGAGAGTGTGCACTGAAACCATTGCCAGAATCAGGGCGGAGGTTTATTTTATCGAAATTCATCACAATTATCCTGAGAATTTATTATCAATATGAAAATATGTTGTTGATTTAGTTTCATTTGGTTAACTACTTATCACTTAAATTGACAAGATGTCGGGTAGGAAAGTTCAAATTCTGGGTCTAATAAATGTTAGACATAAGATAAAGAGTAATTTTTTGGCAGGCAGGAGAAGGAAAAGCTTTTCTTGCAGAAGTGGTAGAGGGTAACCAGCTTTATCGGGATATTCTTTTTTCCCGGTTGGAGCCCCGATGCATGGATGGAGTTTTCAGATGACGGCTCTTTTCAGGAGAAAGTTCTTACTGAAATAACAGCACAATTTACTGAAAAAACCGGCTTATGCTGCCGGTTGGAAAATAATGGTTTCCTGTAGTCTGGTTTCAAAGTCATCCCAGTCCATAGGTGCGCTGCTGATGATTTCCAGGCGGCTATCTGACGTTTCTTCAATCTCTATCACACTGACAATGCCATCCTGCATATTAAAACCTTTCACCCCCTGGTCTGTTTTTGCCACCGCTTTTAGACGCTGGGCAGTTTGTGCATGAATCAGTGAAAACAGCCGGTCAAATGAAAACGAAGTGCTTTCAGAAAACAGCCAGCCACAGCTGAAATGATGCTGGCCTGTGTTTTCCTTGCGGAGAAAAAGCTGGCCTTCAGGTAGCTTGAGAACCATGGCTTCCGTGGTCTGGAGCTGATCAGGACTTTTCTGATGTGCATGGTGGGCTTTGGGGTTAACCGCCACACGATCACGGTGAGGAAGATCCAGCCACTCTACGGAAAGTGCCCCCTGCTTTACCCAGGCCGTTTCAGGTTTTGGCAACGGTAGCTGGTCTGCAAACTGCTCAAAACGCCTACGGTCAGTTTCGCAGGATAAGTCAGTTTTGTTGGCTACCAGAACATCGGCCAGATGAATCTGATCCCGAAAATTGTCATTCTCAAGGTATCGGGTATCTTCAAGGTTGCGCGGATCCACAAGGCAGATACTGGCTTCCAGGCTCAGAATCTCACGGTAATACTCTCCTTGCAGTGTGTTAATAATTTCCTGGGGATGGCCCAACCCGGTGGGCTCAATCAGCAGCCGGTCCGGTTTGCTGCGGGCGATCAGCATATTAAGGCCAATCTGCATGGGGAGCCCGGCCACGCAGCACATACAGCCACCGGGCACTTCTCGCACGAATACATCATTACGTGCCGAAGAGCCCTGTAACAGGGCACCATCAATACCGACTTCGCCAAACTCATTGACCAGCACAGCCCAGGTTTCGTTTTCGGGCTTCTGCCTGAGTAAGTGCAGAATGGCGGTGGTTTTACCGGAGCCCAGGAAACCGGTGATCAAATTGGCAGGAATTTTTTTCTGCATTGTATTAACAGCCTTGCAATTTTCTGGAACTGGAACTTGAAATAGTATCGTGAATTATAAATGTAAGTGAATAAATTGGTGGTGATGTCTGCACGTTGGCTTTTTGCACTTATTGTATTACTCCAGCCTTTCATTTTTACAGGAAGTGCTATCTTGGTTGCTCAGAAGCTTATTGATCAGCCTGGCGTTTCTGATCATGGGTTCCTGAAAACCAAAACAGGGCTTCTAACAATGATTAACACCGGTGTGAAATCTGGAAGTTGTTGTCTAAGGCATCGCTCACCATGCTTGAATGGTGAGTGGAAGGACACTGGAGGGGCTTTCGGACGGACAATAAGATTAAAGACAGATGCAGAAGCACATATTGCTAAAGAGAAAGAGATCGAGGTACAAAGTGATATAGAAACAGAGCTTTTTTCAAAGAAAATCATCTATAGAACCTTTGACAGACTAAATGGACAAAGAATAAAACCCGCTTTTCGAGACAAACTGGATGAATTTAAAAAAGATCTTCATGTTTTTGATGATAATCTGGCCGATCTTGTGGGGAGTAAGCTCCGGCCCTTCCGAATTACGATGATACCAAGCGAAGATAATGGTAAAAAATACAAAGAGGCGATGAAGGCTGCTGTTGATGCTGTTATTGCTGATATTCGAGGCACCTATGAAGAGTGGGTCGTTGAAGGCCTCGAAACGATATCCTCCGATATTGATGAGTTAGATTCTTATTTCTTTTCACTCATGCTGCAACGAATAGATGAGGGGTGGCAGAACCTGCCAGATGAGGATAGTTTTTTTGTCAATCCTGAGCTGATTGCCAAGTATCCGGAAAAATATCAGATACAGCGTATGGGAATGCAAGTAAGCCAATGGTTGTTTGGCGTAGGGATCGTTGCTGCAAGCTCATACACCCCTGGGGCTAGAGGGGTTATGCAGATGGATAAAGGAGATACCAGCAGCCTTTTTGGTTGGCTGATAAGTACAGCAATGAACCGGTACAATATCAGTCAGGATGAAGCTATTGCAAGAATTCTATCTCAGCCGGAATTCGTCACGTCGTTAAATGATGGTCATGAGCCTAAATTCGACGGATCGATTCTGGGAAATTTTGAAGGAGGTGGAAAAGTCCTTTATATGTCAGCAATAGCATTAGCAAATCGGTTTCATCTTAGTGAATATGCGGGTATGGCAACGGCCATGTTTTTAGCAAGAGTTAAAAGAGCTGTTTGCTCCCTGCCTGAATGTTTTTCTCAGGTTTTTTATCGTCATGTTGGTCGATAAAATAATTCGTCAGTTTATTCAAGGTTCGAGACCTGAAACCGGGACGTTCACATCGCATACAATTCATTAATAAAGTTTTTTGTGAACAAACCTGCCGCAATGCATTGGCGAATAAATGGTGTCAGTGGTTTTAAAGATTGGCTAAATAGCTGTGAAAGTTCCAGAAAATTCTTGCACTCCCGAACTGAGGCAAGACTGAATTGTTCCAATACATAAGGTACATTTTGACAGATTGTAAATGTGTTATCGAAGCTTATTTGGGAGTGAAGTGCCAGTATAACTTTATTTACATTCTCCTGTGATAGTGGGCAGTAGCAGTCTTTCCCCGACCAGGAGGGTTTATAATGTTTCTCTTGCCATAGGTCCCATTTCCAATCATCGGGTTTATTGGGGTTTCTTGCAGTGGTACTGACCTGCAGACGGTTCGGTTCAGGCAGTTGAAAACGTTTTATAAGATGATCAATCAGTGGACTGACAATCTGGTCTGCTTGACATTTATTCTGCTCAGCGGCTTGTAAAACAAGAGTAACAACATTCTGTTTAACGGTTGTTAATGACTTATTAAATGTCGCACTTTCCTCTGCCATTCCTGCCATGGCAGCATGGCCAGTGGGAGGGTCAGTCGATTGCATGGTATAAACAGTTTTATTATCTCCTATTGGATCAAGCATAAAAAAACCTTTTTGTTGAGACGTAGATAAGTAGCTAACCATATGAAATCATATATTTCTGACTCCTTGTTCAGGCACTCTGCTTCGTTACAACTCCGGTCACATAGCTACGGCTATGCTCCCTCCGTTGTGCCTCACATAGCACCTGCCCAAGTAGCCAGAAATATATGATTCCATATGGCCAGCTACTTATTGCTGTTCATGGGGGCTGAATAACTTAATCACTCTGCACAGACAAAGAACTTATGCTGTCAACGTTTAGTCTGTTTAATCCGCCAATAGTTCCCTTCGTAACCAAATGAAATATACGACTGCAGTGATGCATCCACTCTGTTGCGACGGCAACATCTTCAATTGCGGAGGCGTTTTTTTTCATTCACAGAACGATCTTTTCTTTATCCTGTCTACATGATTGTTAATCCAGTTAGCTTTCTTATTTTCAGATGAGCAGCTTTTTATACTCCAGGCTGTTTTGTACGGGACCGAACTGTGCAGAGACTGAGTTATAACCAACTCGTGGACAGGGCGCTTATCGACCGGGGCGATACAGTAAGCGCGACTGCCGAAGCGCATTTTTTTGCGGGCAGGAAAGTCAGCGTTGATCATGATGTCGTTCGGTCAATGTGCCTGGCAAACCAACACTGGTCGTTTAATGATCAGGCCAAAACACTGCTGGACGTTGCTGTTAACAGCAACTTCTCTCCAGCACTTGATGATAAAACCGGAATAAGAAGGTTTAACCTGTGGTTCTGGGGTGATTGTTGTCCGTTAGAGGATATAAAACCACCCTACATCTGTACCTGCAGGAAAGTGCATCAACTATATCCAAGGCAGAAGGTGGGCGGTACCCTGATTGAAAACGAGCGCAGGGTTGTTAAAGTCGGCCCGACGGATACGCCCGCCAGCCTCAATCCCGGGGCACTGCTGGCACTGGGCGCATGCCACCTGATTGAGTCGGAAAGGTTGCTGAAAATGCATGAGCAGCACCTGGAAAAGGCACCGGCTGATACCTCATCATTACTGCTGGAAAAGGCCAGCAGTAAACGCAAGAAGGCTTACAGGCAGTGGCTGGCTGCCAGCATACTGGATGCCGGGCAAACCCGGAACCAGCTAAGATCCTGGTTGATACAGTACGCTCTAAACAACGGCGCAATCAGCCAGGTCAGTGATGTAGAGAAAATAAAACAGTTTCGCTCTGGTCAGCAGGAACGGCTGTCGGATCAATGGTTCAAACTACTCATCGACAGTGGCCTGTATCCCAACACCGAACCTTTGGCATCTCCCTTTGCCATAGCGCAACGGCTGGCTGACATAGCCCGTCAATCCACAGTAATCAATAATCTTTACCCTTACTCAGCCTGTGATTCGCCGGTTTTGCTGTTTTCCAGATATGAATTTCTGCTTTGGCACCTGCGTGATAAACCCGGTTATCTTCCTGAGCCAGACGATGAACACGGACTGCTATACAAGGCATTACATATTGCTATTGCATATGACTACGCCCGCACGACTCATCAGTTAACAGCAATAAACCTGGGTGTGTCAGACGATGCATTTGCCGACCAGCAAAGCTCTACCCCAGCCAGTAAAGCCGCCAGTATCGTTACCCAGAGAGCCGATGTTGCATGGTTTAAGGATGTGGAAATGACCACTCAAACCGCTCAGGCAGTGTTTGTCAGAAACGAAAAAGAGGGCCAGGCTGCTTCCTCTGCTACCTGGGTTAAGGGCGAGACACCGTTTCCAAAACCGTTTCCGGAACCTGAGGACCTGGTGACGGCATTCGCTTATATTTTCAACGTCATGACCTACCCCAAACCTAATGACAAAACCCGCATTTACAACATGCCCCGGCATCGCCAGAAAGTGATGGAGGCTTTTCAACTGCTGAAACAGGCCGTGGGCAGCGAACCGCCCTTACCGGATAGTCTCCATGGTTACGCCTGTTTTCTAATGGGCTGGCTCCATGAGCAGCAATTAATTAACCATCCATCACCGGAGAAGGCGGCGACATGGTATGAACAAGCCGCCAGCCGGGGAAAATTCATTCCATTAAATCTTCGGGCCGGTGACCTGTTTGCAGAAATCGGCGACTACTGCAATGCCTGTCGATGTTATGAGCAGATGGATCAGCAACTGCAAACGCTGGTGGATTCCCCCGACGAGAACCCGGCAACGGAGGACGGCGGTTATCTCAGCCCGTCATTTCAGGATTATTTGCGGTCAAAAATTGAATATGTCCGAATCAAGGCAAAAGATACACGCTACCTGCGTCGCCTGACACCAGAGGATATTCAGCAATACATCAACGGAGAGCAAGATAACCGTCAAACACGTCAACGGACAAATTCCCCGACCGAGCGCCAGGGGCGTGAACCTGCCAGCAGTCAACCGCAGTGCCCGGCAAGGCACCTTCAGCCAGCGGATGGCAGTGCGCTGTTTCAGGATAAGGGCGTGGATAATGATACCTGCAATGCCGACTGCAACATCGCTGCACCTGCAGCCGATCAAGCCCCGGGCAGCCCCGGTGCCCCAACGAAGCAACCACCGGTTCAGCAGGACAGGGCCCAACCACCGCTCCTGAAAGACGCTGACCCTGTTGCCAATAAAGAGCGCAGGGCAGACCTGCCCGGTTTTGTCAGGAATCGACTGACAAGTCAATGGGATCGTTCGGTACACAGCCTGTTACAGCAGTTTTTCAACCGGAAAAAACAATTGATTCACACCCATGAAGAGCAGATCGCCTGGCTCAGCCCAAAGCTGGACAAAATCCGCAGAAAGCACGGCAGCGAAGTCTTGATGGAACACCTGGCATGGGAACATATTAATGCAGCAGAGCAGCCATTGTTTGAGGATGTTGGGCATGGGCAAAAAAATGCTTGCAACTCGTGCGCTGCGCATCTGAACCAGGCTCGCGATCTGCTGTTGCAGAGCATCATCCGAAAAACAGGTATTCAATACCAGCAGCTACCGGATCCGGAAAACTTTGAGGTGGATGTATTGAGCATTGCTGAACGGGTCACCCCGAGCCTGACCCCCATTGAAATCACCGAATGGCTATTCGGTATTGTCTGTCAGGCCAGAAGTCTCGGGCATGTTTTCAGTACGTTCAAGCTGCTGTACCCCGGAAGTGAGCATATCGCCTCCCTCAACCGTGGCTGGTTCTCATTAAAGCGCCTCTACCGGACACCCTGAGGCTCCGGGTTATATTGATGGTGAAAGCGATCTGAACTTAACCGTTATCAGATAGTCAGAAGAGCAGTCAGCTATCCACTCTGTCCAGGCCCTCACACCCATGCAACCGATCCCCCGCCAGCGTCCAACATCTTCGTCCAACACGCATACCGCTGCCCGAGAAGCTGTCCGTAGCAGTTACATGAGCAGAAGCGTCTCGACGGTACCGGCCAGCCCAGTGGTATACCCGGGTAACAAGACCCGGGGATGCACCCTGTCTGATTACCGGATCTGCCAGTTCACTCAAGGTGCCATTCAGCTCGGCAATAGCCTGATACGCAATCTGGCAGGTTTTGCCTTTCAGCAAATAATGGATTCACCGGAGATTGGTCTGGTCTGCCCGGGGTTAAAAGAGAGCCTGGTGGTGCTGTCTGCATTACCTGCGCTGGTCACGGCTAATCAGGGATGTCTCGATAGAGAAGTGCCGTGCAGCAACGATGAATGCATCCAGAAAAATCGGGTGTGTGACGGCACATTCGATTGCTTTGATAAGTCAGACGAAGGGGCACATTGCTCCGAAAGGCTGAGCCAATGCTATGAGAATATTCAGGATAACTTTATTTGCAACAATGCCATACAGTGTATTCCTATCAATTTGACCTGTGACTCACTGTACGATTGCGCGGATGCTTCTGATGAAGCCGTGGCTTTGTGTGACTCTGTACCCCCGCACCCCGTGCGGCCAATGCCCTTTTTTTTCGCGATGTTTGGAGGGCTGTGCTGTGCTTTGTTAGTGAGCAAATACTGTAGAGCTGTTTATCTGAGCGTTAAGGCTTTGCGGACCACCAATCCTGAAGCTTCAACCTGTCGTCTTTTACAAATGGCCTCAGTAAAGCCGTTTTATTACCGATTTCCTCACCAGCCTGTTACGATTGATACACGCCAGGATGATATTACGCCACCAGCCCCAGAGCGCCCTGCACAACGGCCGGAAGCACAGCAGGCGGTCCACCCGCAGGCAATGCATTTGCCCACCTCCAACCAGCAGGCAACTGAATTGCCTACCTACCAGCAGGCAACTGAGCTGCCTACCTATCAGCAGGCAACTGAGCTGCCTACCTATCAGCAGGCAATTGAGTCATCTACCTACCAGCAGGGAGCTGAGCTACCTACCTACCAGCAGGCAATTGAGTTATCTAACTGCCAGCAGGCAACTGAGTTACCTACCTACCGGCAGGCAACCCGGAGGCTCCCAACTTATGCAGAGGCCATTGCCGAGACTTTGGTTTGAACGACGGGAAAACCATGCCATACCAATGTGGGCAGGCTTGGGAAAGGCAGTAAACCGCAGGGTATGGAAGGCAATACCTTTCTCTGATGTTTTTACAACTTTAAACAAGTGACATGAACTCCAGTTGATTTCAGTCGATGATGAATTACAGGAATCAAAAGTTGATCAAAAATCACAGGATATAAACATGCCACCAGGGATTGAAGGCCAAAGACCGGTTGGGGGTAATACCTCAAGCAGTGAAGGTGGTGCAGTAAAGCCGACGGAAGAAAACAGTAACGCCACATACCGGGGGACACGGGTTTCCAGGGTTAGTGAAGTCGCTAAAAAGAGTCAGGTATCTCAAGATGAGTTGAGTGAAAAAAATGACACGCTGATTGAAAATAGAGAGATCAAAAAACAAGACAGCAGCACTGGCGCGTCAGGTCCTTATAGTTCTGCCAGAATGCGCAGACGGGCAAAGCAACGTGAGGCTGAAGAGGGTATGAAAAAATACCTCCCTGCTGTGGATAAACATCAAGACAGAAAGATCAGCGAAGAACTCCCCGATGTTGCTGAGGATTCGGGTATCAGTGAGGATGAAAGTACTGATAGCCTGCCTCTCTCTCCCAAAGCCAGCAATCGGGAGCGCGAGTACGATAGCGGTATTGAGGATGACGCAAGCTCGTTGAGTGGTCGGGCCATTCAAGCGATAGAGCCTGGTCCCATAGCCGAAACCGGGGCGCATGCTCCAGATCTGCAACAAGAGCACCCACTACCGGCACGACCTGAAAGTACCAGCCCCCTGAAAAAGGTATCTAAAAAAAAGAAGCGGCAAAGGCAAAAAACGGGCATTGATAAAGGCAGTTCCAATCAACGGGTGAACTCTGACCCCGGTGTGCAAACCTCCAGGCTGCCAAATCATGATGCGTTGCTTGCTGGCTGTCAGCGCCAGGCTAAATCAGTAGAAAAACTTGATGAAAATAAAGGCAAAAGGGAAAGTGAGCATTTAGAAGAGCTTGGCAGGCTTGAGGCGGTGTATGCTGAAAATACCCATAATGATGACCGTGGAATTGAACATTATCTGTTGAGTGGCAAGGCTGCCATGGGGATTTCAAGGGGAAAAAAGAGACTGCAACAGGAACTGAAACAAAAATCCCGAAAAGAAGGCGTGGAGTCGGTAAAGCTGGGAGCGGGTAAGATTATTCAGGAAATGGTAGACCGGGCTATTTACCGGAAAAGACCGCTTCACCCGGTACGACGAAAGCAAAAAACACCGGAAACGGAACCTGTAAAAGATATTGTAATGGATCCTGTCATGGCAAAGGTTGAAGGAGATTTCAACGGTACTGATGAACTGGTGAAAAGCCTTGAGTCTGAATTGTCGTTATCCACCGCCAGCCAATATGCTGCCGCAAAAAAATTGTTTGTGGAACAACTGGATAGGGCTCAGTGGGCAAAGGAGGCAATGGAGGAAACCCATTCTTTACAGAAGCAGATCCAGACATTAAAGGCCACTTTGTTTGAGGAACTGAGTATTCTGGGACATAACGGCAGTGAGCCAATGGTTGATCCATACATTAACGACAGTGCCTATGTGTCTGCCCTTGAAGCAGCCGTTGAAACAATAGGTATGGGGCCTTCTGCAGCACGGGAGCATCTGGAAAAACATCTGGAAAAAGCGGGTTATCAGGAAGATCGGGATTCTTCAGAATACCTGGAGCATCTGGACAAGCTGGATGATATGGAGCATCTCAGTGACAGGGAGTATCTGCAAACGCTGAAATACCTGAAAGATCCACAATTTGTGTACGGTTTCCGTAAAGAATTAAGGGTTGAATGGCTGGCAAAACATCTCTCACAAACATTTCGACGTTATTCCAATGCAACGATAAGGCACCCGGACTTCAGAACAAATATGAAGGGCTTGCTGGATACGCTCAATGCCCGGGAGCAGAATGTTGGTAACAAGCTTAAAGATGCGGCAGAGCATTATGAACAGCGCTGTAAGCATTTAAAGGAAAACAGAGAGCATTTAGATAAAGTGATGAAAGCTTACGAGGAAAATGGTAGCGATGGTGTTGATATACTCAAGCACAGAAAAGTGTTAACCAGGGCCAAAGCGCTCAAAGAATTGATGAAGCCGGTACATGATCAGATCAGGCTGGTCACCAGCTATGAAGACCCGGAGATGCAATGTGCCTATCTGCTGAAGCAGTGTAATGACCTGGATAAGCAACATGCCTCTGTTCAGAAATCGATTCAGGAATGCCAGAAAAAGCTTGATAAAGCTGAAAGTAAAAATAAAGGCAAAAGTAAAAGCAAACCTCTCGATGATGTTCAGAATAAAATGAATGACCTGAAAAGAGAGTCTGCTGACATTGTCAGGCAATCTGATGAACGAAAACAGGAGTATATGGATTTTAATAAAGCGTTAAACAGTTATTATAAAATTCAATTCGATATGGATATTAAGCTGGTTAACCAATATTCAGATCCCAAAAGGCAGTGTGCCGATATGAAGGTGCAATATACCGCTAAGGATAAGCAGTATGCCTCTGTTCAAAAATCCATTAAAAAGTGCCAGGGGAAGCTTGATAAAGCCACAAACAAAGGCGGTGATCTGGAGGGTATTCAGAATGAGATGGATAATCTTGAGCGTCAGTCTGCTGAACTTGAAACCGAGTCTGCTGATTTGAAAAGCAAGCATGCAGCACTTAGTCAAGCGTTAAAAAGATTGGATACCATTCAAATGGGTTTGAATAATGAAGATTCATTGGATTTGAACAAAGAGGAACAATTGGGCATGGATGGTGAATAATCACTCACTAACCGCTGCCCGCAAAAGCACAAGTGGTTCTGGCTTTTCGGGCAGCGGGTAGTGTCGTCTGTAGAAATGTAGAAGTAACCTGGAGTTGCGGTGACATGATCACCATGAGGTGCGCTGATCCGCGTTGCCGACAAGCAGTTCAAACTGACACCCATTGGCCGTACTGACCCTATTTTCCTGCATTTTTGCCATCCAGCCTGCACCGGTCAGGAACAGCAGGGTATCAATACCTCCCGGGATCTATCCATTGCATCCATAATGATGTGAACTTAACTGTGATCTGATGGTCATTGATAAGCACTGAGTATTCCTCCCCAAGCAGGTCCTTACACCCATGCTACCGATTTCCTGCCAGCTTCCATTATCCCCGTCTACACCACAGACCATTGCCCGTGGTACTGTTTGTTGCAGTCGCAGTCGCAGTCGCAAGAGTAGAACCGCTGATGGCAGAACCATCTCGAAGGTACCTGCCAGTCCATTGGTATATCCGGGCAACAAGACCCTGATATCTACCCTGTCCGATTACCGGGTCTGCCAGCTTGCTAAAGGTGCCATGCAGGTCGGCAACAGCCTGATGCGCAGTGTGGCGGGTTTTGCTTTTCAGCAAGTAATGGAGTCACCGGAGATTGGTCTCGTCTGTCCGGGATTAAAAGAGAGCCTGGTGGTTCTGTTGGCATTGCCGACACTGGTCTCGGGTTATCCTCAGAAGAAATGTGAAGATGGAAAAGTGTGGTGCGATTCTACTGAGGCTTGTCATCGTGGTAAGAGGTGTGACGGCATCGAAGATTGTAATCCCCCATATGATGAAGTTGATTGTATCAAGTTAAGCCAATGTGAAGTGAAGGATGACTTTCTTTGCCCAAGCCGTATGAAATGTGTCCCCTCTAATAAGATGTGTGACTCAGTTGACGATTGCGGCGATTTGTCGGATGAATACTACTGGAGGTGTGGGGATAAGTACACCCCGCAGGCAACTGAAACCTCACCACCCACTGTGCTGACACCTGAAAGCAGCACTGGGGACACATCGTTACCAGCGTACGATAGATACTTGCACGCGTCTCCCTTATTTGTGGTGCTTGGTATATGCTGCGCATCCGCAGCTACTTTTTACTGTATTTCCGTTTATCGAAGCGTTAAGGCGTTGCGGTCTACCAACCCTGAAGCCTCAACCCGTCAGCTTATACAAATGGCCATAAGACAGCTGCATAATTTCAGGCATCAACACCAGCCTGTTCCGATTGATGCCCACGAGGATGCCATGGTGCCACCAGCCAGCCCGGGGCATCCTGGCCAATCGTCGGAAGCTCAGCAGGCCTCCTGCCAGCAGGCAACGGAGTTACCTACGCAGGCAAACCGGTTGCCTACCTATCAGCAGGCAACCGGGTTACCTGCCTACCAGCAGATAATCCGGGAGGCCCCCCCAACCTATGAAGAGGCCATCGCCGAGACCAGGGGCTGACCGGTGGGGGAAAACCATGCCATACAAAGTGGGGAGTCCGGGGGAAGTCTGCAAAGCAGCTTTTGATCTGTCTTTTGCGGCAATCTCGGGACCGTGTGAACGAGATGTTTGTGTATGCATAACAGATCTTGGCTGCACTATAGTCTGGGTGCTACATAGTGAGGACTTATTCCCGTGCTGGCAATCACTTCCATAATATCCTCATTCTGGTATACCCCGCACTGCAGCAGCAATGTTTTGAATCCCATGGCATTGCCTCCCAGAATATCGGTATAAAGGGTATCCCCGACCATCAGGACTCTGGATGGATCGGTAATCTGATGTTGCTTGATAGCCATTGAAAAAATGGCAGGATCGGGCTTGCCGAACAGCACAGGTTTAGCCTTTTGAATGGTTTGCTCCACCAGGTCAGCGATAAAGTAACCCGGTGTTGCGGTGACATGATCACCATGGGGTGCGCCGATGTCCGGGTTGCCGACCAGCAGTTCAAACTGACGCCCATTGGCCGTAGTGACCATGTTTTCCTGCATTTTTGCCGTCCAGCCTGCACCGGTCAGAAACAGCAGGGTATCAATATTTTCCGGAATCTCGCCATTACAGCCATTCAGCCGGACCATGCCTTCCAGCAGGTGGTTGGAAGGGTGTTCCAATGGTGCAATGACGCCAATACGGTTACGGTTCGTGAGCCCTTGCAGGTACTGTTCAGTGATATCAAGACTGGTCAGTACTTCATCTGCGGTGAAATCAAACCCCCGGGATTGATACTTTTCTGCGGCAACGGATCGGTTGGTCAGGGTGTCGTTGGAAACAACGCAGAATGGGATATTGTTTGCCCTTAGCTGCTGAATGGCCTCAGCGGCACCAGCAATAGGCGTGCTGCCCCGGCAGAGGACACCGTAGGAGTCCAGCAGGATCAGGTCAAATTGCGCCATGATATCTGCCAGTCCATCAATAAACACCGGGGCAGACTGCGGGTTGGCAATGGCTGGATACCAGTCAGGATGACGGGCATATATCTCGTTCAAAGAGTCGGGAGAAAGAACAATCATGGAGCGTTGCCTGATGCTGAAAATGAACGTCACTCAATGCACCTGATTATATCAGATGTCCGACAGGTAAATATCTATAAAGCCTTCCCCGCGTCAACAGGCCCTGGCCCCGGACAAGCAGGATATTTTTTTTGTGCTAATTTGAAATGTTCTTTCTTTAGCCCTTGAGGTGTTTGGTTGTGAGGCTGAATTGCATTGTTAAAGCCCTTTGTTTCCTGTTGCTTGCCGTTTCGATATATGGCAATGCGGCCGGTCCGTTAATGACGCAGTCTTTGCCGGTATATTCAGAAGATCAGGGCGTCAGGGATTCGATCATCAAAATCTATACCTCATTCAACCAATATGACCACCAGAATCCATGGAGCAACGTTGGCCCAAGGCAGAAGTATGGTTCCGGTGCCATTATCCAGCTGCCAGACAGTGACCAGAGGGTTGTGCTGACCAACAGCCATGTAGTCAGTGCCCATACCTATATTGAAGGCAGGAAAAATGGTCAGACGGACCGTTACAAACTCAGGCCCCTGTGGGTTTCCCACGAGTTGGACCTGGCCTTGCTGGTGCCCTTCCATGACCATGAGAGTGCGCTGTTTTTCAGCGGTACCACCCCTATCCCCCTGGGTAAGCTTCCTCCTCTGCAAACGGATTTGATGCTGCTTGGCTATCCCATTGGTGGCGATACGATCAGTGCAACCAAGGGAGTGCTGTCCCGTCTGGAATATCAACCTTACAGTAATTCCGGCTTCTCATTTCTGGCCGGGCAAATTGATGCCGCCAGCAACCCGGGCAACAGTGGTGGCCCTGCCGTGGTTAATGGCGAGATTATTGGTGTGTTAATGCAGGGTTACAGTCCTTTTGAAGCCAGCAATATCGCCCATATTGTGCCGGTAAATATCATAAAACACTTTTTACAGGATATTGCTGATGGGCATTACAGTGGGATTCCCAGCCTTGGTATTGAAACGGAAGAGCTTGAAAATGGCTTTTTTAAAACCGTCTATGGGGTGAAAGAAAACAAGGGCGTTCTGGTTCGCCATGTCATACCGGGTTCTGCGGCTGACGGTGTGCTGCAGCCGGATGATGTTATCCTGGAGCTGGACGGGTATGCCGTTGGCCACGATAAAACCATCGTGTTCCGGGGCAGTGAGCGGGTTTCCATGGATTATGTGGTGCACTCACGGCAGGTTGGAGAGGAACTTGGCGTTCGGGTCATTCGTGACAAACAGGTGCTGGATCTGACGGTTACGCTCTCTAAGCCGGTCAATAATGATTTGTTGCTCGGCTTTGATGGTCAGTCTGCTCCTTCATACTTTATCTATCAGGGACTGGTGTTTACCAAAGTGACCAGGGAGCTGCTGATGGGGGCTGGCCATGACCTGATTTCCTACGCAGGCCTGACGCCGGTATTGCTCAATAATTTCCGGTTTGCCAATGAAGATGAAGTGGTTGTCATCCTGAAAGTTTTGCCCCATGAGGCCAACCGGGGTTATCACAATATCTTTCTGAGAAGGGTTGACAGTGTTGGCTCGGAAAAAGTCAGAAACCTCAGGCAGCTGGTCAACCTGATCGAATCGACAGAGGAGGATTTTCTGGAACTCAACACCGGTTACAGGGGGCTGGAGAAAATTGTCCTGAATACTCACCTGGCAGATATCGTTAATGGGGAGGTCATGTGGCTTAACGGTATTCAACATGATCGCTCTAAAAACTTCCGTACAAAAAATGCAGTGCTGCAGGTGGTAACACCTGCAAAAGTGAGGAAGTCATGAATGTTTAACATTTTATCGCCTGCCTGAATGATTCAGCTGTTTCAGTATATCAGTACACATTTTGGTCAGCCCATTCATTAACGATATCAGTGGAAATGTTGAGAAATCGGCTCCAAAGATTAACTGGCCATAAATATCATAAAAATTCGCGTGACGTGTGCAGGCATAAGCGTCATAAGGGTAGAGCGCTTTACTGAGGTGCTGCTGATCGTTTATGTGGTTCATATAGCAGTCAGTGGGGTCATACTCACCCAGAGGGAGTTGGGCAAACCCGGGTGCATCCGGCTGCAATGCGGTCCAGTAGAGAATTTCCTGCGCGACCCGGACAAGCCAGGTCTGATACTCGTTATCGTCCCGTCCGAGGAGAAACCGCAGGCTGATCGGCGTGGCTGCTGTGGGCATAAGCCCCAGCAGAAACTGGTTGCAGGCCAATTCAACAAATGCGGCTGTTTCGTTAAGTGCCTGAGGGTTTTTGTAGTGATAACCGGCAAAGCCCTGATGTAAGCGTGACCTTACCAGTACCGCCGACACAATGATTTCGCAAATACTGTTAGCCAGTGCAATGCGTTGTGAGACCTTGGGCATATAACAGGTTTCAAGCGTGTCTTTCTGTCGTAAACAGCTGTGTATATGGCCAAAGGTTTCATAATCACCCAGGTCACGCATGCCACAGTGACCAAAATCAATCTTTTCGGTGGCCTGAGTGTTCCATGCTGTTAATTTGCCTGCGTGTACGTTGTCAGAGATCAGATTCATGGCCGAATGCAAGGCGACCCAGCCACGGCCGGCCTCAGTGTTGTGCAGGCACTGCAACATACTGGTCGGCACCAATCCCATGCTGGTCATGTAACCTGCATCGTGACAGGCCTTGAGGATGCCCTGCTCCGGGCGCTGCCAGGAGCAGTCCTCTGCTGTGTCTGGCGAATGGGCATACCGGGCATAGGCGACGGGTGCTGTGTAGCAAAAGACATTGATGTATCGCTGGCCATGGCTTGCGGTGATCTCCACCGGGTCATCAAACTGGTTAATCAGGTACTCCAGGTCTTTGCCCAGGGGGAGCCGCATAAAGTCGCGATACTTTGGTAGCACGCTATTAAATTGACCTGCCAGCTCGGGAGTATTGGCGATGACTTGATAAAGAAGGCCCTCCCTGGCCAGTGTCTCAAGGGGTTCCCCGGCTCTCTGGAATTTAAAATAGATAGCCTGGCCACCGGCTTGCAGACATTGCATCGTCCGCCCACCGACTATCCGGATTGCTGGGTTGTTTGCCTGGCCAAGTGCTTCGGGGACATCCTTCAGCCCGAACGATGACGGCATATTTTCGGCAATATACCGGTTGATGCGCTCCCCATCAGCGGCATTGGGCAGTGCAAATCCGGTAACCTGGTGAGCGGCAGAAATCAGGGGTATCAAAAATAGATTGGTACATGAGATCGGTAAAGGAGATTGCTGGCAGATCAGTGGTGCCGCCAAGGCCTTGTCTGGAAAGGTATAAGTCGGGGCATCTAATGATTCAATGAAGCTTATTTTGTCTTTCAATGAAATATCGGGACAGGTTAAAAACTTCAACTGAACATCCGTTGGTACATAGGGTAATTGATTAAGCTTGATCAATCTGAATAACAGTCTTTCCTCCTTCGAACATAAAGGTTTAACGATCTCTTTGGTAACGGCTGCCATGAGACAAAGCTCATTGAAACTCAGGTGTTCCAGGGAAACATGTTGGAATGCCGACAGGTTATTTTTTAACGCCGCATCAAGGATTGCCCCTTTTTTAAAGTCGCTGGGTACATATCGCAGTGCTTCGGAAGACAGACTAACGGCCAGGGCATACAGCTCAGACGCCTTATCAGCACCTACCCACTTTGAAAGGTTGTCAGTTGCAGCGAATTTAAGAGGGTTGTCCCTGTACTCTTGGCTGGTAATGACTGATTTGAGGAAATGATCAGTAATATATTGTTCTGGAATATCATTCAAGACAAAGTATCCACTGGTACAGGCAGTACGGTATATTTCC
Source organism: Endozoicomonas sp. ALC013 (assembly GCF_049310205.1). Taxonomy (NCBI): domain Bacteria; kingdom Pseudomonadati; phylum Pseudomonadota; class Gammaproteobacteria; order Oceanospirillales; family Endozoicomonadaceae; genus Endozoicomonas; species Endozoicomonas sp. ALC013. The sequence continues at coordinate 17,844 of NZ_JBLYNS010000076.1, forward strand.
GTTCGTTGTGTTTCCGTTAGAAATTTGGGAAGCGTCCCGGATAATTTTCCACCTTTAGCCGCGGCCAGACACATATCGAATGTTTTGACGGCTTCCGGAATGAATTCGAGTGCTCTGGCATTATTATCAACAGCCAGTTGGCATAATTCAGCGGTCTTCAGTTGTTCAGGAACATACTCTAATGCTAATCCATTACGTCGACAGGCTACCTGACAAAGTTCTGCTGTTTTTTTATGGTCCGGGTAAAATTCCAGGGCCCCGGTGTGTTCGATGGCAATGGTTAATAATCGGTCACTGACGGGCTTGTTCTCCGGGTAATAATTCAGCGCAACGTGGGATTTTTTGCAGGCAATTTCAAAGTGTGCATCAGTTCTTGCTGCTTCGGGAATGTATTTAATGACTCCTTTATAGTTTTCAAGGAGGAAGTCAAAAAAACCATCGTTCAGCCATTGTTTGATTATCTCACCAGGTACATGATCAATGGCATTAAGCTCATCAATGACCAAAGCTCGACACAGTTCGTTGGTTTTCATACTGTCGGGTATGTACTGTATATTCGCATAAGGCGCTTTTACAAATGCCTGTATACACATTTCTGGTGTTAACTTTTCCAGGGGTACTTCACTAAAAAAACAAGGATCATTTTTGATTTTTAAAAAGTAATCTTCACTATCAAGCTGATCCGGACTGACCCCGGGCGGAAACTCCCCGAAGTATTTGATAAATGTTTTATAGTCACTGACCGGCAATGGCTGCTGTTTGTCCGTGGATTCGGCAACTCTTTGCAGCAACGCTTTTAATGCATCACCAAGATTGCCTTGTGGCAGGTCATGGGTGGCACCTGGGCAGGCTTGCACACGAGACCATGACATAGGGGGGGCTGTATTGGCAGAAGGATAAGGTGTGGTGCCGACGGATAAGCCGCCTTCTACACAAGTCCCTGAAGCCTCTTTAACAAGGTGTTTGCACCAGAGTTGACCTGATGAATCGCCGAATCGTTCCATCAGCAGGGATTGATGTTCCCGAGTTTCTTTCGGGTTTTGATCAATAGGGGGAGATGGGCTCCCTGAAATATTCATTTGCTGACAGCCTTGTAATAATACGCTTTCTGTTTATGTGGTGTTCAAATAAACTAGGATCTCAAAGTTAGCAAAAAGTTCCAGAAACCATAGTTGCATCTGGAAATAGCGAATGAAAAACAAGGGGTGAGGCTTTACCGGTAGCATGGAAATTCAGCAGGTCGCTATTCTCAGCAAGTCTCTCAGGGAAGCGCTGCCCCTTTAAGATAGCAAGGGGAGCACCGGCAAGCTCAGGCCATTTTAGCCATATCTTCAGGCAGTGGCGTCAAGCTTTTAAGCAGCGTATCAGCAGCACTCTGGGCGGCTGCGCCACTTTTATAGTGCCCTCGAACCATGGCATCACTGCGCTCTAGTCCCAATGCCACGGCAGTGTCATCTGAAAGTTTGGGATCGTCTTTCTGTGCCTGTGTTTTCAGCGACAAAATCTGGGCAGCTTTCAGGTATGACTTCAGGTTTTCCTGTGAGGAGTCCGTGATGATTGCAGCCAGCACCAGTGCCTCTGTGCTCATTTCTGATACCCGGCGGGATAATGCCTGTATTACCTTTTCCATCTTATCTTCCGGGATTTTGCCTGCTAATACAGTGGGCAGCTGATCATTCTTGACAAAATGCCGTTCCAGTTTGCCGGAATTAAGCAGAAATTCACCCCCTGGCTTGGTAAAAACGAAATGGTTAGGGGATTTGAGATAAATGGCAAAATAGGCCAGGTCCTGTGCCTTTCCAAACTTTCGATCCGTGATGAATTTCGGGAGTGGGCCTATATCGGTACCCGATGTCATCTGGTTCTTCAGGAGGATCAGTGCATCTTTAACGGACTGTCTCAGGTCTTCCGGAAACCATTCTTCGACATGCTGTTCTACAAAACCCTGCCGTTCAACGCCCATACTAAAGGAACCGGAACACTCGTTGTTGTCTTTCCTTGAGTTTGCCCCCAGATCTTTTAGCAGATTTTCCAGAAGGTGTTCTTCGTTTTGTATGCATTCTGGGTCACCCCCTTTTTTTACGAAGGCGGAAATTTGATTTTGCAGACTTACGACTTGTTGGAGTATTTCAATGCTTCCCTGGTCGGCAAGATTGCACTGGGCCAGGGCAATGGACAGGAAATTCTCTTTATTCTCCCTGTCGCTTTCATTGTCGCGAAAAATGCCAAAACGGTCCACCAGTGCTTCGGTGAGTGCCTGTTGCGCCTCAGGGTTCTTGGATAACTCACTTTTTGCCGCGCTTAACCGGTCGGCAAAGGAGTCCTGAAGCTGTTTTAGTTCCGGGGGGACGAGGGGGGGGGGAAGTTTGAACGTCGCTTGCGGTGCTGAACTCAGGTGGAATTAGGCTTGCGGGGATTTGGGTGGATTGTGGAATCATCGCAGGTGCTCCTTGAATTCATTGTGTAAATTAGTGTGTAGGCATATCCGCATTCATGGTAATGCCTTAATATGACCGGACAGATACTGATAAGTTCAACAAAATAGCCAATTCGAGCAACCAGCCACCACGGTCATAATCATTCCTCGCTAACCACACAACAGATGGCTAGGAGGCTGTCCGAGAATAGCGCCCGTAGCGAGGATGGCAGAAAATTGAGGATAAAAATTTCGTTTTGTGAGGTGAATAGCGGGGCTATTTGCCGAACAAAACGGAATTTTTAGACCAATTTTCTGCCACCGCAGTAGGGCAGTCTATTCTCGGACAGCCTCCTAGGTTCTCTACTGCCAATTGGCAAACAGCTGTAATAGAATATGAACGACAGAATAATGACAATAAAGTGTTAGGGAGTATGAGCCATGTCAGATCCGCAGAAGCATATACTGATCGAACAGCAGGAGGGTATCCTGACGATACGCTTCAACCGCACTGAGAAAAAGAATGCGCTGACCACAGCGATGTACGCAGCCATTCTTGACGCACTGATCGGTGCTGATCAGGATGACAGTGTTAAAGTGATTCTCTTTGCTGCCCAGCCCGATATGTTTACTGCTGGTAATGACCTCAAGGACTTTCTGACCCGGGACACCTCTGAAGAACCGGCAGCCATAAAAATGCTACGCCAGCTCGCGGTACAGAAAAAGCCGATTGTGGCAGCAGCCAGCGGTATTGCCGTGGGTATCGGCGTGACGTTATTGCTCCATTGTGATTTGGTTTATGTGGGGGAAAACACCCGGCTGCGTTTGCCTTTTGTGAATCTCGCCGTGGTGCCGGAAGCCGCCTCCAGTTTGCTGTTGCCGGATATTATGGGACGACAGCGGGCTTCAGAGCTGCTGATGCTGGGTGATTTCTTTGATGCCCGGCGCGCCCATGAATATGGCATTGCCAATGCGGTAATAGCCAATGAAGAAGTCTTTGATTTTGCCCTGGCAAAAGCTAAAGAGCTGGCAGCAAAGCCCCGTGAAGCACTGTTGCTGACCAAACAGCTGATTACCCGGAACCGTCGCAGCGATGTTCAACAACGCATTGATGATGAAGCGATCGTCTTTGCTGAGCGAATGGTCTCCGAAGAAGCTCGACAGGTAATGGCGGCCTTTTTTTCCGGTAAGTCTTAGTCAGGTATACTGAGACAGTACGGTTATGGTTCTCACCTGACAGGGATTCTGGTTGCCATGGTATCGCCACTGGTAGCCAGCAGTGCGGGAGCTGCCAGTCATCACCATTCCACCTCCCAGGTAAACTGCGCAGCCATTTTGAGCAGCAGGATTTTCATTGGAATGCTCCGTAATACCCGATGACTCAAAATAGTCCTGCTATTATAACAAGCGAAATTTCTAATTCCCAAATGGTATGGCTCCTCATTCTATCTTGATCAAATGTCCAAAATAGCTATCAGGAATGCGGTATCATTAATTTCAAAGTGAACTAATGGAAAAATAGTTTATCTAAAATATGTTCTTACCTATAAAATTTCGGGAGCCTTAGTGTTTTGCCTGTTGATTCATCTATTAAGCCAATGACGGTGTTGGAAAAGTCGGTTCTGGCGAATGACACCTTATTAATCCGTGATATTAAAAGATCCAAATCACGCTATGTGATTGATGGTTTGTCGCATGTTGTTTTGCAACTCCCCAATAAAATTCGGGATCCACTGTTGCCCCCTTTGCCTTTATTAAAGTTAGAGCAACGGCACAGTGTAGGTCGAATAACGTATACAAATGATCCTGAACAGCAATTTGGGTCTATTGATCGAGTAATGACCTTGCTTCTGGATCAAAATGATAATGCTGCATTTAAATGTTACCTTGAACCAATGATGGCTGATAACGTTGATTTACCAACAACGGAAGGTAGTGGAGAGTCAGAGTGTCTGGATGCTTCTTCAGTAGTCACTGTGCTTGATGCCCTCTCTGCTCATGCCAATGTAAACGAGGTACGATGCTCAACCAGCCAGATACTGAAGAAGGGCAGCTATCTTGGGGTTTATCATCCAGATTTAGCAAATCATGACAAGACGAAACTTCATTACAGTGAGGGGCAATTCATCACATTATCCTCCGGTGAAGGTGTGATATTGGAGTATAAATTCTCTGATGAGGGTTTACCATACTGGGAAATAGTGGCTACCTATCAAAATAAAGATCTAACGGTTCAGATGAACCCTCTGCTCCAGGAGACACTTGATTTTAAAGATATAGCGATAAGTAATGGGCAATACCATCTTCCGGTCAGAGCGATTGAAGAACTCTCTGTGCTTAAAAGAAAACATGGAATCTGCCCTGCGGTCTTTAATTGTGGTCGTATCAGTGATAAAGGCGCGTTAAATGCGTTAAAAAAATACACTTCTGAACATCTTGAAAATGGCAGAGGACAGGCTGTTTTCAGTATGCTTGTTATTAATGATTCTGCTGCACACATGATTGCCGTCAGATTTATCCAGACAGGTAATAAAATTGTTGTTTATTTGCATGAAACAATACAGCCGAAAAGCTGTGTAGCTAAGGAGATAAGAAATTTTATCATTGCCGCGATATCAGATTCTGTACAAAATATTCGAGACAATAGCCTGTACTTTTTGACCACCCCAGCGTCTGGATATCTTCAGAAAGACTATAACAGCTGCTCAATAACAGCATTTAAGGTGTTGCTGTCCTTTGAAAAAGAACGCAATGGGCTTGACCCGTTTTTTATCCAGTTGGTGAGAGATTCTGATTCGGAAATTTCTCTGATTGATTATCAGGCATTCAATAAGGAAGGTGCAGGTAAATTCAGTAAGGAAGCAAAGGTGCTTCCGGTAAATATCAAAGTGGGTAGTCTGCCGTTAACATTATTACCTGCAGTTCTTCTGAAGTTTTATCAGGGTAGTCAGGCTCTTCTTTCTAATCAGCAAAAAAAAACCATTGTCAGTCATGCCAGAAAGTTAACATTGGAAGACTATTACCTGAGGTACAGGTTTTATGAAACGGAAACTAATAAGGTTTTTAATGTGGCCGCCTTTTGTAAAACCAATAAGTCTTTTGCCTTATGGAAAGATATGATCAGAAATTTCATACCTTTGTTTGTCAGGATTTTCAGGGCTGATTTTGATCGGATGAGAAAAAATGTGGTAAATCGATGGTTAAAGGATTCAATGTATTCAGATATAGAAATTAATGCCAATGATTTGAAAATGTTAAAGCGATACAAAAAATTCATCACCATGGAGGCAGATTTAAATACATGGTCTGAAGCGGCTGTTTTAAAGTGGCGAAATCAAAGCAGGGAGTTGACAGCTTGGTTAAAGCAGATAAGGCCCGTCACAACGACTATGAATAGGAATAAACTACTGTGGCGCTGGTGCCAGTTTTTAAATAATCATCTTGATCCCTGTTCCGATGTTGGAAGCTTGTGGGTTCGCAGGGATGTCGGCTATGTTATTGAACGGCTTGATGCCCGGTTGAAATTATTGCAAAAGACCGTGAGATCTGATTTTCCCTTTCACTTTGGTGAGAGGTTCTACAGAGAACCAGAGTCTCTGCCAGCAGAACCTGCGTCTGAGGGAGAGCCCATTGATATTGATAGAGGTGCTGGATGTTGCAACGTCAAGACTGAAGTCATGGAGTCTTTGATGGAGCCAGGACGTTTTAACAGGATTGTCATGACCTTTCCGAAGCCATTACTTTTGGCTTCTGCTGACAATGAAAGAGCATGCCATGATTCTGGCTCAAATACATCGCATCGCAAGGAAGAGTCGTTATTATCATCGGCTTCAGGGGAGTCCTGTGAAGAAGTCTCTGCTGCTATCGCTGATGTAACAAAAGCTTTCTCAGTGCGGGATTCAGGTGAGAAAATATCCTGTGATTCACCTTTGGCTATATCGAATTCCTGCAAATCAATGGACCTTGAATTACAATGTGATGAAAAGCTCACTGATGAACTCCTGTTTTCTCAAGACGATAGCCCACCTCATGCATCAACACTCGGTCAAAATTATTATTCAATAGTGGCAAAAGAGGCTGCTCGAAGTAGTAAAGTTCAAACTTCATCTGTTCTGAAAAGAAAGCAAGCAGCACTGGAAACGGGTTTTTCTGGCCCTCCCACAAAGAAACAACGATTGATGAGTGTTTCTATGCCTGTTTTGGATACTGCTGCAATGGATTTGGCAGAGCAGGCTAACTTAATCAGAAATGAAATTGAAAAGTATGAATTCAAGGTTGCAATCGAGATGCTTTCCATGGTGTTGCAGGGTATATGGACAATGGACGTATCAAGCAAAACGAAAGCCAGCAACAGGTTAAAGGTTCTCAAAGAGGCCATAGAAAATATCTGCGGGATTTCCAACCGTCCAAATGAGCTTGATAGCTACCTGCAGCGCAATAATATTTTTGGTCTCCCCAGCTTGCATGATACACATAAAAGAGTCCTGATTATCGCTTTTACGCTTGATTATCTTTTGCAAATATTATCCGCAGCTGGCGAGGAAGTTGATAATGAACCGGTGGCTATTGTTACCAGGGCAAGGCTTTTTATTGCAAGGAATACCGGCAAAAACGGTAGTGGGGTTGTGGGAGAAAATAGATGCAATATAATAGCAGGCGAGTTTCCTGCCTTGATTGCAACAGCAAGTGTTTCTGAACCCTCTGAAAATAAAAGTGTCATGGAAAAGGTGCTTAGAATCAGAAAGGAGCTTCAAACAATTGGATATTTAATGATTAGTGAAAGAATAAATGCTGTTTTTTTCAAAGGGGAAGTACATGGGAGAGTAAACTTTCTTAAGTCGTTGATTGAAAAAGTCTGCTCTTTTTTGGGTAGAGAAGTTGGAAGCTATGATTTTCGGTGCCTACTGAGTTTAGAGAAAAGTATAGGCCCGGCTCAAAGGAGGTGGCTTAATCTTGCGGCACTCCATGAATATTTATCATCTATATTGCCGGGGCACAGCCCTGATAAATCCTATACTTCTGTTCTGCTAACGGCTGAGAGCTATCTTAAGGAGCAGGCTAAAAATAGTACTTTCAATAACCTGCCCCAATTTAAGAGACTGTAAGCCTAA
>NZ_JBLYNS010000077.1:0-25272 GCF_049310205.1 Endozoicomonas sp. ALC013
GGTTGGCATTCAATATTTTGATGGCATCCGGTACCGGGGTATTATTGGCCAGAGCATCGTCAAGCACACTGATCACTTCCCGCATTTGCAGGATTAGTGGATCGACTGTGGTTACCTGAGTGCTTGAGGGTGGAGGGAGCAGGTCCTGTTCAGTCAGCTTCTGACTTAATTTCAGTTTTTCAAGCCCCGCTGCACTGGTCACCTTGTTAATGTATTCTTTTGCCAGGGCCTTCGTGGCCGCTTTGTCGAGGGCTTCAAGTTCCGTTACCGGCTTGGTCAGGATCTGTTTTAACGTTAAGGCCGAGGTAGGAATGGGAGCCATGTCAGCCCACTCGGTTATTTCTGCCTCGGTGGGTTGATAAAGATGCCCGATACCTCTTGAGTTGGCAATCTGCGCTGGCTGAGTCAATCCAAGGTTGTATACCTCAGCCAGTCGTCTCAGTGCGTCCATGGCCCTTGCGACCAACTGATCCATTGAATCGGCTCTGGCCACGTACAAAGAGCTTGAGATATCAGAAATGATCAGAGCCAGTTGATTATTCATCCTTTGTATTTTTGCAAATAGGATATGTCCGACACGCGGGGCGATGGTAAACAGAACAGTAGCATCTGCCCCTGTCGGTAACTGAGTTGCCTTCGCATTGAGCGCTGCAACCATCTTTGACAGCATTGACCGAATTGTAAGAAATGGTTCTCCAGCGTAGACTCCATACGAAAATTGCTCAAGTTCCTGGCTAATTTTACTAAGGTAATGACTGTCTTTTTTCAGGCCCAGGCTACGCCATAAAGGTGCGCGGGAAGCAATTAGTCTTTTAGTCGACAATTCCTGTAGCAAGGTCCTGACAAGAGCGGGTAATCGAGCATATCCGGCACCCAGAAAAACAGCATTGACCAGAGCATTTAAAGAGTTGCTAACAGAAATTCCAAAGTGGCTGGCAAGGGTCACTGACACTACATCGCCCAGACATATGCCTTCCCGTATTTGCAGATCATTCATCATTAGTCGAAAAGGGTTCCATGCCATAGAGAAAGCTGTGACAAAATTTAAATTCGTCACAGCTGGCGGATTGGGGGCCAGAGATATCCGTTGGAGACGCTGCAGCAGGTTACGAACCAAGACCTGGAGCCCTTGCATCATGTCTCTAGGTTGTGCCGGAGTACTTTCGTTAATAATTGAGAGGGTGTTAACTTTATACGCTAATCTGCCAAGTGCCTGATAGTCTTCACGCCACATTAAATCAAAGACCTCGTCCTTATATTGCGCCAAATAATTGGCCATCCCCAGTGGCTGACGGAGTTGATTGGCAAGAGCTATTGCATCCGGGTCTCCCGCAACGCCACGCTGCACCGCAAGGGTAAATTCATTGCGCATTGCAGAAAAACCCCGTAAAAAATCCAACAGTTGCGGGACCATGTTGTCTTGGGCAATGGCATCTTCAAGCCCTATCAGCCACCTGATGCTGTTTAAGAAATCCGGCTTCGAAATGATCATTCTTTTTGAGCGATGGTGATGGGCTACTGTCGTTGAGCCAGTATTCTGGGCAGGAGTTGTCGGGTCAGGCGCAATTGTGGTGTTGAACTCATGGATAATGTCATCCACCCCGGCTGCTACGATATCGAAATAGTGACGAGCGACATCAGGGAAAGTGGCATTAGTGAACGTGCCATTAGTGAACGTGCCATTGATCGTTTCGGCAAAGGCTTTAATACCCTCGAGCAGCATATATCCGGCAAAATCCCTGGCACTGCCCTTAACAAAGGTGGCTAATTCCGTGAGGTTAAGGGCCGGAAGCAGTTGTTGAAAATAAACCAGGTCATTTTCGTACATGCCAAGATTGGTTGAATTGCCCATATCGTCCACTATGGCGGTCAGTTGCTGCTCCAGTGTTAAATTGGTAGCGGCCAGCGAACTGGACAGGGCCAGAGTGGTCCTGGCGGGCGCGATGTCGGTGATGCCGCCCAATGAATGTGTCGGGATAATACTGTCAGTCCAGGGTGGCAGGGTGTTAACCAGTGAGGGAGTGCTGGCCGGTAGTAGTATCGGGCTGTTGGCAATGCTTGCAGAGGCAGAATCCTGAACAGTCGGGCCTGCATAATTAAACGGTGTTGTTTGTGTCGGGCTTGCATAATTAAACGACGACGTATTCATACCAATCGGGCTGGCAACAACCGAAACAGAACCGGGATCGGCTATTGCTGACGTTACCGATGCATTGGCGGCAACAGTGCCCTTGCCGGAACCGGTCAGGCTGGACCGGGCTGGGAAAGCCGTGGTGGCATTCATGGCAGTTGCCGAACTGTGCAGCGAAGGCAATGAATGCATACCCGTTGCATGGGTAGAGACGGTACTCTTCACCGAGCCGGATAACCCCATGGACGTTGCCGAATAGTCACCGGTTTCACCCATATCATTGATACTTACACTTGTGGCGGAAGGCCCTGCTGAGCCAGAAGCATGGGAGTGGCTGGAGACGCTGGCTGCCAGGGGATTGCTGACTGAGCCGGACTGGCTGGCTGGCCGATGAGCGCCGGTTACCGTAAAACCAGGGCCCGCCGTTTTTACTGAGCCTGCTGCATCGTGGGCAGTAGCGGTAATGGACTCTGATGAACTGTCTGATGAACTCACAGCAGTCTTGTAATCACTGCTGCTGTCACTGCTGCTGGATGTACCCTGAGTAGTGGCTGGGGATCTGGCCAGGCTGGATGTTGCCAGGTATGCACTGGTGATTGCTGTTAACACCGACGCCGACGCCTGTACCGAGCCTGATTCGCTGTTCACAGATGGACTGTTAGCGGACGTTGCCGAAGCAGCGTTATCTGAGGCACTAACCTTCATGGCCTCCGACATAGCGGCGGTTGCCGTGTGTATGCTGCCTGCGCTGGCAGATGTTGAAGCATTTGCCGGATTTGAATGACTGGACGAAGTGGTTGTTGAGGTTTCGCTATTTATTGAACCAGCTGCGCTTTCAAATGATGTTGAAGCTTTTACTGAATTTGAACTGCTGGCCGAAGCTGTTTTTGAGCTTGCGCTATTTATTGAACCTGCTGTGCTTTCAGATGTTGAAGCTTTTGCTGTGTTTGAATTACTGGCCGAAGCGGTGATTGAAGTGGCGCTATTTATTGAACCCGCTGTGCTTTCTGATGTTGAAGCTTTTGCCGGATTTGAACTGCTGGCCGAGGCGTTGATTGAGGTGGTGCTATCTATTGAAACAGCTGCACTTGAATGAATTGAGATTGTCTGCCTGAGCGAGACTGAAGAACTGGCAGACTGAACCAAATGGCAGGTTTGATCCTGGCTACCCGGTGCAATCGTCGTCTTCCCTGTCTTTTTATTATTAGCCACTTGACGTGAGTGAAACACGCTGGTTATTTTAGCACGATCACGAGGAAATTTTTTATCATGATCATGTGGAAATTTTTTATCATCATGAGGAATTTTTTTATCAGGATCATGAGGGAATTTTTTATCAGGATCATGAGGATATTTTTGATCAGGCAGAAAATCTGGATTAGTTGGTTTAACTGGAAGTCCAAGATGCATCGCTTGATTAACCCGTCAGTTGACTTCTATTAATTTCAGATTGATGGAAAAATATCCAACTTTACAAAATTTGCAAATATTCGAGAGAGAAAAGTATACAGTCTAGGGGTGGCAAATAAGGGTTGTTGATTATTGTCGTTTACTATTTCATAGCTTTAGTTCAAGCTGTTTGTATTTACTGTTAATCCTGAATTCGTATCATTATCAATGCAAAATAAATGCGAAAGTTGAAACCAGGCCACCTTTTTTACAAGCAGTTTCAAATGGCTGAAGTTGAGGCTCTGATTAAAAAGCCGAAACCAGTGACAGTGAAGAGGACGATGCTGATCAGCAGGAGACTGGCCACAGCATTCATGAAGACTTGCAATTTAAGCAGGAATTTTTAGACCAATTTATTGCAGCCACCGTAGGGCAGACTATTCTCGGACAGCCTCCTGGGAGGCTGGGCATGTAAAATACTGTGATCTCGCTACGAAAATGCAGCTACGGACAGTGGAGCCATACTGGAACTTTTACCAGCCAGTTACTCTCTAATGATGATAGAATCCACTCTTATGATAGAAGTGGGTAGCTAAAGTAACTAAATAAGTCTTGCTTGAGAACTACCATGAATGTTGTCAGCGGCATGGATACCTCCGCCAACCTGCACCCTCATCCCCAACCAAAGCCTGACACCCAGCCGGTAACGGTCTCTGGCCAATGGGCAACCTGCGCACCGACCAGCAAGCTGATACCCCGGCATCCCAGGGAAGATGAGCGACAAGTGCTACTTTGGGCAGCAGAGAGTGGGTACCTGGCGTTTCGGCGAATTAAATTGACTAAAGAAAATGATTACTTTTCGGGTAAGGGTGCACCAAGGCCATTCACCCTCGCCCTGCCGGGGAAGATGATGCCCGTAGCACGCGTACCAGATGGGTTTGGTAAATGGATGGTAGGCATTGTTAATCCACAATGCCTTTATGTTTATAAACATAATGCATATACGGAGCCCGACATGGATCCGGATAAACTGTCAATAAAATTACTGCCTGATCTGCAATCATTACACGAGAAATGTCTTGAAAATGCCAATCAAGCCATTTGGAGAGTTTATCCTCGTTTCACCTCGGGACATCTGCGAGCAGATGGGACTTTCAGTTTACCTGGATTGGTAATCCGCAATAATTCCCACGCCTATAATTATCTTGATTATCCGGAACTGGTGCTTACCAACTACAGCAAGGAAGACATCAGATGCTTTTTTGTTTACCTCGATACTCAGATGAATATTGCCGATATCCTGCAGGATAAACGTCATTGTGAAGAGGTGTTGGAGCTTAAACAACCGTTGCCTATGGTTATTTATTGTCACCGCACAGGTTCTGTACAGGTTTGTTTTGATGATGAGCTGGACAGTAAACACTTGGCCCTGAATGAGCATTCTCTGGATGATTTTGCATTCTCACAGGGCATAGACCAGGAAAATTTCAGAGCCATGTTGAATCTGCTGCCAATGCCTTTGCGTACAGAGGCACTGAGTTGGGAATTAACCGCCTCACCGGATGTTTTTCACAAATTGCAACAGGCCATCAAGCTGGTGAGTGATCCCTGTTGTTACAGTTCCGGGAGGCTTCTGGAATTAAAACAGAGTGGCTTGCCAATTCACCACCGTTTTTTTCATAATAAACAAGGATATGTTACATCGTTGCTGGAAAAGTTGCTGATTACTGAAATGCTCAGAAATGATCAGCCTGGACAGGAACAAATCCGGGAACAAGAGGAAGAAGCTTGCCGTTTACTTCAGTTGCTTCTGCAGAGCGGGTCAAGGATGGATCAGAAGGTTACTTCGGTTTTTTACTGTACGCTAAGCAAGCGAGAATCGGCGGTAATGCGAGCGGGCACAATGAATTATATGGTGGCCGCCTTTGCTCCATTTGAGTTCCTGAGCCTGGAAGATCTCAAGTGGTTGCCGCTGATCGGTTATTCGGGAAGCGTCGTTGAATTTGACCGAATCTGCCGGGGGCTCAGTCAGCAGCAACGGCAGAGCCGTCTTGAAGAGCTACTATGTGATTACCTTGGTTACCCTTTAAACCTTGATATCTTTGAGTCCCACCTACTCGCCCTGTTTCATTATGGAGCTTCCCTGAACAAAGATATTCTGGCCAGGGTTAAACATAATCTGGACTATTGGTGCCATGACGGTAGAAAGGTTATTGGTAACTTATCCGTGGCTGGGTTCATCCAATGGTTTGAAGGACTATGGAAGCAACGAAACAAGCATCCTTTCTACCTGAATTGGTCAGAACATGTCCGACAGGCCAATCTGGAAATCGCGGATCTGAAACAATCGCTCGGTCTGTCGGACGATGCTTGCCCATTGGCGGCACCTGTGGAAACCAAGGTGCCAGCGGCATTACAGTTTATGGTGGACGCGTTCAGCAAACCGCCCGTCCTGCCTGATAATGTCGGCGATAATGAAAGCACCATCCTGAAGGTATTGCAGCATTATTACCGCCGTCCGGGACCGGAACGCGTGATCCAGAGCCTTGGCAGACATACCTTGCCAACCGTGTGGAAACCGCTGCACAGCTGCAGTCATGTCCTGCGGGCCAGGAATAATGGGCTCTGGTATATGGAATTGCTGGAAAAATTTCAGCTGCATTACCTGCGCCCGGAAAAAAAAGAACTCCTGGCGCTGGCGATTATCTACCATGCTGCTGCTGCCGAAGATGTCGCCAAATCAGTGGAAGAAACAAGGTCAGCTGACTATTTCAAAAGGGACCTGATCGGGCACTATCCTGAACCGCTGCTGAAGGATATGGCAAAGGCGATGGTCAGCAAGGAAAATGATGTCAATGGCGCAGATGAGCAGAACCTGTCTGACTCCGTGCGCTGGTATCTGCGCATATTACGCTTTGCAGATCGTATGGACATTATCCGTTGTTGCGGGGTTGGGGCTGATTTTCCCGGATCAACGGTCGGGGGGTTTGACGCTACACGTCTTGACCTGCCGCCGCAGTTGCCCTGGGATTTTACCTCCGGGCCTGGCAACGGGACTGAATTTCAACGGCATCTGGTAGCCGCCATGCATGGTGCGGCTGATCTGGCGCAAGTAACCGGGCAACCCAACGATCACCGCGAAAAAAAATATACCGAGGCCTACGGTCTGATTGACAATGGCTCAGAGATTTCTGAGCACTTTGAATGGACAACTGAGCCAGTGGAAAGAATGAACCGGTTTATTGATGACAATGTTCGGCGCACAATTGCTCAGGCCGCTGGAATTATTGTCTGTTCAGACCCCTACCACCAGGCTTGCAGGGCTGATCAGAGCAAAGGCATCACTTATGGTATTCATAACAGCTGGTATGATCTCCACCAGATAGAGATTCCGGCCGGAATGACGCTGCTGGAAAAGATGCAGTACAGGCATAACCCATCACTGCTAAGCCCGGCAACACAACAGGCATTGGAGCAAGAGGTGCAACGGCTGAAGAGCCAGGGAATACGAATGAACCCAGGGACCTTGACGCAGGAAACACTGACTTCGTCGAAAGCGCAGGAAGTGCTGAAAGAGCGGGGTATTACCGTGGTTTGTGAGAAGCGTCCCTACTGTACCGACGATGACCGCCAGCTAGAGAAAGTAATGTTCGTACCGAAGCAGATACCTGAACCCGCGCGTTCACAACCAGAAAATCAGCCTGACACAGACCAAGGCTTTTCGTGTCAAATCCTCTGAACCCAAGGTCGCAGTACACCTGGCAGGGCTGGCTACCAGAGTTTTAGACCTGACTTGAGCTGGAAATTGACTAGCTGATTCCCAGACAGCCTTCTGGACAAAACAACTGTATTTATATACAGTATAAAGAACCCAATACAGGAGGAAGCCCATGTCCATTACCCCCATGTGGCGAGTTGACCGGGACGGAAGCATGTTTACTGATAAGAAAGCCGCAGAAGAACACGATCGTATGCTTGAGCTGGCCGATGGCATCACGGGTATGCTGGAAGCCAATTTCAAGATCGATGAACAACTGGCGGAAGAGATCGGTCTGCTGCTGTCACGGAACAAGGATATTCTCGCCAAAGCCTTTAAAGGCAAACCTGAAATCCTGCAGGAGATCAAACTGGAGAGCGAACCTGCAGAAAACAATACCGTAGATATTCGTGAAGCGATTGCCTGATATTGATCTAAGCCACAAAGGCGTGATGTTGCTCATAGTGAAATGTCCTTTGTGGTTACCAATCACATTTTATGAATACTTAAAATAACAGCTGATTCGGTACTTCCCATAGGCTAGTACATGGTTTCTGATGGGTTCCTTCTATCAATGACTCCCAAGCTCCGTTCGTCCTGAGCGGAGTCGAAGGGCGTAAACACCATACCCTGAATAAAGACTGTGCCAATCACCCTTCGACTCTGCTCAGGGTGAACGGAGATTGTACACACCAAACTCATTGCAATGATGCAGAAAGCTGTCCGAGAACCCAGTAGTCGGCAATGAAGGGTGCTTCCTGATTCAGTCCCACAGTGTATAATCACCGGTTTATCCAAATCCGGAGCCCCCCTGCTCTTCAGGAGTTCCGGGAACAGTTGGAAACTCTACTGGAAAAGCAGTTATGGAAAAGACGTTCAACCCCCAAGCCATCGAACGCACGCTGTATCAAAACTGGGAAGAGAAAGGCTATTTTGCGCCGGCTTCTGACCAGCGCGGTAACAGCACGCCCTACTCCATCATGATCCCCCCTCCCAATGTCACCGGCAGCCTGCACATGGGCCATGCCTTCCAGGACTCCATTATGGATGCCCTGATCCGCTACCACCGGATGAAAGGCTGCAACACGCTCTGGCAGGTGGGTACTGACCATGCGGGTATCGCAACCCAGATGGTGGTTGAACGCAAGATCCTGGCAGAAGAAGGCAAAACCCGTCACGACTACGGACGTGAAGCCTTTACCGATAAAATCTGGGAGTGGAAGGAAGAGTCCGGCGGCACCATCACCCGTCAGCTTCGTCGCCTGGGGGCATCTGTTGATTGGGACACCGAGCGCTTCACCATGGACAAGGGCTTCTATGCCGCTGTCCAGGAGGTCTTTGTCCGCCTTTATGAAGACGACTTGATCTACCGGGGCAAGCGTCTGGTGAACTGGGACCCAAAACTGCACACCGCTATCTCCGACCTGGAAGTGGAAAACAAAGAAGTCAAAGGCAATATGTGGCACCTGCGCTATCCACTGGCGGATGGTGAGACAACCGCAGAGGGCAAAGACTATATCGTGGTTGCCACCACCCGCCCGGAAACCATGCTGGGGGATACCGGTGTGGCGGTTAACCCGGAAGATGAGCGTTACCAGGCCCTGATCGGAAAAGCGGTTATTCTGCCCCTGGTCAACCGTCGCATCCCGATTGTCGCTGATGAACACGCCGATATGGAAAAAGGCACCGGCTGCGTAAAAATCACCCCGGCCCACGACTTTAATGACCATGAAGTTGGCAAGCGCTGCAACCTGCCAATGATCAATGTTATGACCCTGAACGGCGACATCCGGCAGCAGGGTGAAGCCTACAATATTGACGGCACGGCTAATCAATCCATTGATACCACTATTCCAGACGCCTACCGGGGCTTGGAGCGCTTTGCTGCCCGCAAGCAGATCGTTGCTGACCTGGATGCCCTTGGTCTGCTGGAAAAAATCGATGACCATACCCTGATGGTGCCTTACGGTGACCGTTCCGGCGTGGTGATTGAGCCGCTGCTGACTGACCAGTGGTTTGTCCGCGCTGCGCCGCTGGCCAAACCGGCTATTGCAGCGGTAGAAGACGGTCGTATTCAGTTCGTGCCCAAACAGTACGAGAACATGTACTTCTCCTGGATGCGTGATATTCAGGACTGGTGTATCTCCCGTCAGCTCTGGTGGGGACACCGAATTCCTGCCTGGTATGACGATGCCGGCAACGTTTACGTGGGTCGCAATGAAGCCGAAGTCCGGGAAAAGCACAACATCCCAACGCCTGTTGTCCTGAAGCAGGATGACGATGTTCTGGATACCTGGTTCTCTTCGGCACTCTGGACTTTTGGCACCCTGGGCTGGCCAGAGCAGACCGATCGCCTGAACACCTTCCACCCCACCGATGTGCTGGTCACCGGTTTTGACATTATCTTCTTCTGGGTCGCCAGAATGATCATGATGACCATGCACTTTATGAAAGATGAAGACGGCAAACCACAGGTGCCGTTCAAGTACGTTTACGTGACGGGCCTGATCCGTGATGAGCATGGCGACAAAATGTCCAAGTCCAAGGGTAACGTCCTTGACCCTCTGGATATGATTGACGGTATCGACCTGGAAGCCCTGGTTGAGAAACGCTGTGGCAATATGATGCAGCCGCAGCTGGCGGAGAAGATCGAAAAACGTACCCGCAATACCTTCCCCGACGGTATTTCTGCCCACGGTACCGATGCCCTGAGATACACCCTGTACTCACTGGCCTCCACTGGCCGTGATATCAACTGGGATATGAACCGTCTGGAGGGCTACCGGAACTTCTGCAACAAGATCTGGAACGCTGCCAACTACGTCAAAATGCACACTGATGAGCAAGATTGTGGTATCGGTGATGAACCCGTTGAACTGACTTTGGCTGATCGCTGGATTGTTTCCAGACTGCAACGGGTTGAAGCCCAGATCGAAAAAAACCTGTCCGAGTTCCGTCTTGATCACGCGTCCCAGAACCTCTACGACTTTGTCTGGAATGAATACTGTGCGTGGTATCTGGAGCTGTCCAAGCCGGTTCTGTGGGATGAACATGCACCTGCTGAACGTAAGCGCGGCACCCGTCGTACACTGGTTCGGGTTCTGGAGGCTATTATGCGCCTGGCCCATCCGTTTATGCCTTATATCACCGAAGCGATCTGGCAAAACATCAAGCACAATGCTGGCGTTGCCGGTGACACCCTGATGCTGCAGAGCTACCCGGTGTCGGACCCGGCCCGTATTGATGAAACGGCTGAGCGTGATATTGAGTGGCTCAAATCGTTTATCACCGGTATCCGTAACATTCGTGCCGAGTTGAATATTGGCCCAAGCAAGCCGCTGAATGTACTGCTGCGTAACACCTCTGCAGACGACGTTGCCCGCCTGAATGACAACCAGACCTTCCTGAAGTCCCTGGCCAAACTGGAAGACATCAGGGTTCTGGCCGCCGGTGAAGAAGCCCCCATGGCAACCACTCAGCTGGTAGGCTCCATGGAAGTTCTGGTACCAATGGCTGGCCTGATCGACAAGGGCAAAGAGTCTGCCCGACTCAATAAGGAGATTGAGCGGTTTGCCAAAGAAGTGGCCCGCTTTGAAGGCAAGTTAAACAACGAGAAATTCATCAGCAAGGCACCCGCCGACGTGGTTGCCAAAGAGCAAGCCAAGCTGGCTGAAGCTCAAGCCGCCAGGGCCAAGCTGGAAGAACAGCTGGAGGCGATCAAGGCTTTGTAAATCAGAGCCTTGTCAATAAAAAAAATGGCTGCAATCACTGCAGCCATTTTTTTATGCCCACTTTTTTTATTTTCTTTTTGCTGGTACGTCTTATTCATTTGATCAGCCTTGTTTCAACCCGATTCCTCATTGCACCCGCTGGATGATAGTAATTCTGACATTCGTGTTATTGAAGTACTTGTTAATATTTTCATATCATCAAATGCACCAGCTAAGGGTGCAACTTTAACAATTTGCATTTAATGAAACATCGCTGATCAATCTATACAAATGGAGGTTTAATATGATTGCTGAACAAAATCCGTATAATTCAACGGGCCAACCTGCCCGGACACCTGAAGTCAATTTACCCGGAACCACTAATGCCGGCTTTTCTGGCAAAAGAGTAACTACCGCCATGCACTCCCATGAAGGCCCCAGAATACCTGAAGGAGGCAACGTATACGAGGGGCGGCCACTGCATAGCCGAGAAACCAAGCGCACCCTGGCCACATTGTCAGCGATCGCGATGGGCGTTGCATCAGTGTTATTCATCGCCCCGACTATCGCTTCCGTAGCGGGTAGCATTTTGGGTGGCATTGGTACCGCGATTGGGGTGGTAGGAGGGCCTTATGGTATGTTTCTTGGTAGCGTGATCGGTTTCTCTGTTGGGGCTTTCGCAGGATATGCCGTGACGGCCTACTTTATCCCCTATTTTATAGCAAAGACTTACAATCTGGTTCTGGAGGCGACAAATGGCAATGGCTTTGAAAGGTCCAATCTTGCCGATAGAGTTGTGGCTCATTATGAGGGGTCAACTTCAACATCAAGGGCATAAACCCAATACAATCTAAACTGTTAATAAAAAATCGCTGTAACCACCGCAGCGTTTTTTATGCTCCGTTTTTTCAATTTTCTTTTTATTGGCACTATGATTTATTCTGAGACAAATCCTTAGTTCATCAATCGATTTAAATTGAGCTGTTATATGAATGCTAACGAAACCACCGAATCTTATTTCACCGAACAATACAATCCTTCAACTGTAGTCAGTTTTCCGGCTGAACCTAAAGCCAGGCATTCTGGCAAAGAAGTTTCTATTGATATATACCCTGATAAAAGGTCCCAGATATCGGAACAAAACAACAGATACGATGGGCCGTTACTGAAAACCCGAAAAACAGAGCGTGTTCTGGCCACATTGTCAGCGATCGCAATGGGCAGTGCATCAGTGATTATCACGCAAGTTGCCGCCCACGTCGGGTGTTTCACTCTGGGTGCCGGAGGTGCGATGTTAGGGGGGATGATGGAAGGAGCAGAAGGTCAGTTAACAGGAGGTCGGATAACAGAAGGTCAGTATATTGGTGTAGCGGTTGGTGGCGCTATCGGGTATTTCACAGGATTCAGCGTTGCTGCCTGCCTTAGTCCCTACATGGTAGCAAAGGCTTACAATTTTGTGCTGGAGGCGTCCAATGGAACCGGCTGTGAACGGTCAGCACTTGCTGACAGAGTTGTGGCTTACTATGAGCGATAAATATTGAACCTGATCGGTTAGAAAACGGGAACAAAATCCTGTCCCTATTGTCTGATAGACAGCACGGTGCCCAGAAATCAACAAATACAACACACGCCGTGCTTTTCTTCCTTTCATCCTGCCTCCATTGAGGAGTCGCAGAATATAAACAGGAGCTGTTACCACCATGATAATCAGTGAACCAAATCAATTAACACCACCCGGCATACCTGATACCAAAATCCCGGACAGTAGTGGACCTGAAGCTTCAACGTACGAATGGCTGACCGGTAAGGCAAGATACTCATTAGCTTGCGCTGCACAGACCCTTAAGCATCTTCCTAACCCGGCATATTATGCATCATCCGCCCCCGCCAGGCTCATCACTTTGCTGACCCTGGCTGGCAAATGCGTCGCTGGCGTTACTACTCATACATCGGTCAATGCCAAGCCAACGTCCTTATCAACATTGACTAATTCAACAGACTCATTCCTCCCTGTCCCCTTAACCCCCCCTGATGTCAAGTCCCCGGGCCAGCCAGCCTGGATGGCTGCATTGAACAGCCAGAATGAACACGACAGTGGCCAGACTGAAGAAAAGCCCCCTCAGGTGGTGATTGAAAGAGAAGCGACGAAGGATGAGATCGAAGCACCGTTAAGATATAAGCGTTCTCCCAGAGGATCGAGTTCCAGCAGAGGTGGGGGTTCCAGCAGAGGTGGTGGTTCCAGAGGCTCAAGAGGCTCAGGAAGCTCAAGAAGAGGCTCCAGAAGGTCATCAGGAGGAGTCGGTGGAGGTGGTTCCCACCATCCATTACCTGGCCCAAAAGGGGGCAAATCAACTGGCAGACAATGGCTCGGCAGGATTGGTGGTAAAAAGCACATCGGCAGGGAATATGCCAAGATGGAAAAAAACTACTTTACTGGTCGTAAATGGTTCAAACCAAAGGGTATATCAAAGCATGAACCAGTCAACTTACATGACACTTTACTGTTTTCAAAAACTGGCAAACTAAAGGATAAAATCATTACCCCGCAAGGAAATGCATACAAAATCGAAAAAAGTAATCATTGGTTAATGGTAAAAAATGACAAGCAAATTATCTCTACAATACCCAAGGCAGTAACATTTAACCATGGGGCCAATGCTTTTAAACTCGGTGTTTTTAATATTTACTCTCCATGGCTTCCCGTCACGGCGTATTTTTTATATCACGACAAAACAGCCATGCCGTTTGAGTTATATTTCAGGCCATCTACTTCAGATAACTCGAAGACAGACATAGGTTACTATGGACCCAGTACTAATGAGTCATCCACCGAAAGTGTGAATCATGTTTCTCCAAATGGTACTTTTGTTTACCAAAACAGCACTGCTGTTATTGATGGTTCAGATAAACATTTCATCAAGATTGCATCGGTACCCAAAGGGAGTGCTGTCAGCTTTGCCTTGCTTGATAACCAAAAACCGAAAACCGAAACTGGTGTCCCGACATCTGCCACAGAAACACCCACTTCTTTGCCTGATATAACTACCCCAGCGCATCCCACTAATGGCAGTCAGTCATTGTCGACAAACACCAACTGCACTGACGTATCAGAGGCGACACCCATGCCGATAAAACCGCTTAACTCTACCGACATTGAGAGCAACAATAACATGACCAGGGTAAACACCCTGCTAAATGAAGAAAGCCTCTTAACCGATGTCAGTTCACAACTGGTGATAATGAATGAGGGTGAAGTGTTAAAAATTATAGGTTTGCCACATCGGGTAAGCCAATTTTTCCTTGATAGTGAAAATGACACCGTATTAACTTATTCAATGGACGAACCTACAAGCGAGGAAGTCAAATATATAGATTGGCAACCCGGGTACTGGTACAGCTCTGCTAACAAAGTTGCCGATCAAAGTCCTTACAGTTTACTACTGCCAATGCTGGGAATGGTCGGGATAAACCAGAATATTCTCGGATAATTTATCGGTTCATCCGGCCGCTGCTGCCGACAGGTAGCAGTGGCCTCCTTCAAAATCGCCCTTTATCTTATCTCATCATAACCGCCGCAGCTGGCTCGATAATCCGGTTAAACGGTGGCAGAGAGTTCATGATCATCTGACCATACCTGGCGGTAACCAGCCGTCGATCCATAATCGTGATGCGACCACGATCCTGCTCCGTCCGCAACAGACGACCACAAGCCTGTATCAGGCGGATCGCCGCATCCGGCACGGTAATTTCCATAAACGGATTCCGCCCCTGGGCTTCCAGCCACTCAGAGAGTGCGGCCTCCACAGGGTCGTCCGGTACTGCAAAAGGAATCTTGGCAATAATCACGTGTTCACAATAATGACCGGGTAAATCTATCCCTTCTGCCAGGCTGGCAAGACCAAACAGGATGCTGACCTTGCCATCATCAATCTGCTGGCGGTGCTTCTTCAACAACTCCTGTCGTGAATAGTCATCCTGCAGCAGGATCTTCTCCTGCCAACAGGCATCCAGACCAAAGTGCACATCCTTCATCTGTCGGCGGGAAGAGAACAGTACCAGCATCCCTTTTGGGCGATCATCACCGGACAGTAACTCGGGTAGCAGCTCGATAATCTCGGCAGTATGATCTTCCGCATTCCGTGGGTCTGAAGCCATGGCCGGTATTACCAGAGATGCCGCCTCACCATGCAGAAATGGACTGGGCACTACCACACAGCGAGACTCAGCAGGCACTCCGGAGCGCATCCGGAACCGGCCAAAACTACCCAGAGCGGCCAGGGTTGCCGAGGTGACAATGGCTGCGTGAGCCGGATTCCAGAGCGTCTGCCATAAGGTCATGGAAGACATGATCGGGCTGCTGAAAACCTCCAGCTCTTCGCCAAAAGCACCTTCGCTCCATTTCAACCAGCGTGCGCTGGGAGGCTCTCCCTCGGGATCTTTGATGGTGTAGGTCAGCCAGAGTTGAAAATGGCTCTCCATTCGTGACTGCATGCCACCGATTTCAGGATAGAGCTGTTCCGCCTGCCAGCGATCAATACCGGGAACGTCGCCGTCCATTGCATCGTCCAGGGCTTTGGCTATCTTTTCCAGCATACCGCTGCACTTGCTGAAACCGGCTTTCAACCGTTCCGCCTGTTGTCGTAATGGTTCAGGCACAATGCCCTGGGGAAAGCGGTAATAAGCGACCTGACTCTCCCCCTGGGTGGTAAATTGTGTTTTTGGTTCAAACCGGGCAATGCTGTGCAGCATCTCCCGGGTATGACCCAGAGCATTGACCAGGGCATCAAACTCGGGCTGAATCCGCTCCAGCAATTCACCCAGCTCTCCCGGCAGGGCCTGCTGGGTCAGAATCTTCTGCAGATGTCGCCCGGCTTTCTCCAGCCAGCTGGCCGTGCCTTTGACTCTGGACTGACAGGTAAAATGATCAATGGCTTTGTCTGGCAGGTGGTGGCCTTCATCAAATACATAGATGGCATCCTTTGGCTCAGGAAGAATCGCACCGCCTCCCAGCGCCAGATCCGCCAGCACAAGGTCGTGGTTGGCAACCACAACATCGGCATGCTCAAGATCACCCCGGGCTTTATAAAATGGGCACTGCCGGAAATAACCACAACGACGTCCGCTGCATTGGGCATGGTCAGTGGTGATGGTTCGCCATTGCTGATCTTCCAGGGCATCAGGCCAGCTGTCCCGGTCACCCTCCCATTTGGCAGCGGCAAATGCCTCCAGCATGCTCTGGTATAGCGCCAGGGAGGACTGATCGTTTTCCAGGGTGTGACCATCGTAGGCGAACATATCCATTAACGAGGCAGTCGCTTCCTCTTCCTGAAGCAGCCGGTCCAGCTTACTCAGACAGGCATAACGCCCACGCCCCTTGGCCAGGGTGTAAGAGAACTTGAGTCCGGTTTTTAAAATAATGTCCGGCAGATCTTTATTGATGACCTGCTCCTGAAGGGTCACGGTGGCCGTGGCAATGACCAAACGTTTTTTCGCAGCCTGAGCCATTACCACCGCAGGCAACACATACCCCACGGTTTTTCCGGTACCCGTACCGGCTTCAATCACGGTAACGGAGGGGTCAGAGATTCTGCGGCCTTCACTGTCGGTGTTAATATCTCCTAGCGCTCGGGCAATCTCGGCAATCATCTGCTTCTGCCCCGGTCGGGCCTTTAGCTTTTTACTCTCCAGA
Source organism: Endozoicomonas sp. ALC013 (assembly GCF_049310205.1). Lineage (NCBI taxonomy): Bacteria > Pseudomonadati > Pseudomonadota > Gammaproteobacteria > Oceanospirillales > Endozoicomonadaceae > Endozoicomonas > Endozoicomonas sp. ALC013. The sequence continues at coordinate 16,677 of NZ_JBLYNS010000077.1, forward strand.
AAAGCACTGTAGGCTTTCTGGATGGCTCTCTTCTGGGGTTCGTCAAGCACAATGCCTATCGCTCTGGTGGAGTAGCTGGTTTAAATAGACTGATTGTATCCTGTTTCATCACACTGCACAGCGGTGAATACCACAAACTCTATTCAATAAACGATACGGCAACCGGGAGCAAAATTCAGAATCCTGACTCTCCCGGGTTTTAAACGGATCAAAATATTAGACTCGACATTGACAAAGGTATAGGCTCAAAATCTTGAAAATCAAACAAGTCTCTGATGTCAGTGTGTTTGATCTCATTCGCTATATCCATTATCCGCACTGGTTCCGGGTGCAGGTCCGCTTTGTTATCCTTTGTGGCGGCACGATAGATGTCGACAGGTAAAGAGACCACGCTGCCAGCCAGCCCAATAACAGCAAAAGCAGCCGCAGCAACCGCACCAAGTGCGACGCTGACAGGAACGGCGAGCAAATAGCCCAGATAAAGTCCGACAAGAAAACCCGTATTGCCCGGTGATGATTCCTCAGGGCTCGGAAAGAATAAACATTGAATTAATCGGCCAACGGTATTGCCAATAATGTTACCGGCTATACCACAAATGCTACCGAGAGTGATTATCGGCGCAAAAAGCCCAGCTTGTGCACCTATACCCCCCATTTTCAGAATCCGATTTTTGGCGGCATAAAATGGATAGATTAAACGATCTTTAAGTGAAGGCTTTTCATTAAATGATCGGTTATTTTCAGTCTGTCTTGTGGCATCGGATTCCGTGGTCGTCCTGCCAGCAAATTGACCGTCTGTACGGTTGGGTTCTGTGACCGTTGAATCAAACTGACCGGTAATGTTTCCTATAGACTGCATGAGATCCCTCCATGGATTTCAATAAGATTGATTAGAAATAAGTACTGCATCAAAGCTTACAGCAGGTTTATCCCCTCATCCCATAACAACAGGGTTATAAATACTGACAGAAAAGCAAACAATCAAGTACTACGCATTACATCTGCATAGGAGGGTGGTGTATCGACTCTTTGATGCTCGGGAGCGAGTAGTGGAGCTTGATTTGTACTTCGCATTGCCTCTTGATAGGAGGGTGGTGCTATATCGTCTCTTTGAAGCACGGGAGCAAGTGGTGAAGCTTGTACAGAATGAACATCAGGACGAAGCTGAGAATCTCTTGCGGTCGCTTCAGCAATATCACTGTTACAAGAAGCTTTTTCACTGGCACTTGGGTTGATTGCAGCACTTTTGCCTTCTCTGATTGAATTGCAATGAAAAAATCTGGGAATGGGCTCTGGCATTTCTTTACGATCTTCTCTTTCGTCGGTTTTTGAGTCTCGACTATTTCTCTGTTTTTTTTCACCGAATTCTGAGAGAAAAACAAAAACGTCTCTCACCTTCAGGTTCTCAAGATTAAAATTTCGTACTTCCTCCGCAAATTCAATATCAGTAATTTTTTGTACCTTATCGCAGTCGAGCTTTTTCAGCCCCTCCGGTTTAGCACCATGCTTCTTTAAAAAAGCAACTAACTCTGATTTGTTCTTACTGTTTGCCACAAAGGCAGGAGTGATAAGACCATAGCCATCCACCGGCTCTCCTTTTGCCAAAAGGAGTTCAACCATTTCGATTTCGCTATCTGTGTCCATCTGATCAGATGAAGCTACCGCTGTAATGAGATTATCCAGGCCATATAAATCACGACATACATGATACGTGTTATCCTTATCCAATCCATGATCGGTCAGGTAATCGACAATCTTCAGGTGTCCGGAGTTAGTCGCTTCCCAAATGGGTGCATATTCAGATAGTTTATAAACCTCTTGCATCTGATTTTCGACCAGATAGTGAATGATATCCCTAAATCCGTGCCTGGCAGCTATACGCATATAGTTGTAATCATGTTTATTGAGGATGGATAAGGCTTCGGATCTGGAGATGGCATCTCTAAACGTTCGCAACCGGCCAAGTTCCTCAGCTTTCTGCTCGCGTTCTTGCAGAGCCAGCTCTTCTCTGGTTGGGAATGTAAATACGGTTGGCTGTTGAACATCAGGTTTCTCAGCTGTCGGCTGGCGTTCGCTATTGTCCGAAGACCGCCCTTTGGTGATGGATAACGTTGAAGCGGTTGGCTGTTGAACATCAACATGCCACTCACTAACGGCCTTTTCAGTGCTGCGATCTTTTCTGTTTCTTAGCGTAGTTCCTGAACTACTCAGTTTTACATACGTTTGATCATCTGAGCCTGGCTCTGGTTTATCCGACTTACCAGCTTGATATTGGTATGATGGATCGGGCAGAGCTGGCGTTTTGGAAGGTATCATATGAAACACCCTGATGCTTGTTGTTGATGGTAAAAACAATCCGTTTTTTATTTTTCGCTGCCTTTAGAGTAGAAAAACCTGGATAAAGTTCCCTATTCATGAGTTATTTGCCAGACGCTAAAACCCATAACCCGTTAGCACAGCAGGTTGAGATTCAGACCAGGTATCAGGGTTACATTAACCATCAGAGCGATGAGACAGAACGAGGGTAAAAAAAGGACACCCACTATTCCCAGTTAACAAACTGGCTGAGTTCAGGCATTTTGATATCATCCCATATATCCATTACCCGCACTTGCTTTGGGTTCAGGTCTGCTTTATCAGCCAGTGTCATGCCATGATAGATATCAAACGGTGAAGCCAGCACGCTGCCAGCCAGACCAACAACTGCAAAAGCAGTCGTAGTAAACACACCAAGAACAACGGCGGCAGGAATGGATAGCAAAATCCCTGTATACAATCCCAGTAAAGCACCAACTTCACCCGGTGGTATATCAGAGTTCGGAAAGAATAAACTTTTAATTAATCCACCAACGGTATTGCCAATAATTTCACCGGCTCCAACACAGATAGCACTTGCAGCGAACATCGGCGTATAAACTCCAGCCTGTGCACCTATACCAGCCATGTGCAGTATTCGATTTTTGGCGGCATAAAATGGATAGATTAAACGATCTTTAAGTGAAGGCTTTTCATTAAATGATCGGTTAATTTCAGTCTGTCTTGTGGCATCGGATTCAGTGGTCGTCCTTCCCTCAAATTGACCAACAGCACGGTTGCGAGTGGGGCCTGTGACCGGTGATTCAAACTGTCCGGAAATTTTGCCTATAGCTGGCATAAGACACCTCCATAGATTTCAATAAGATTGATCAGAAATAATTACTGACAGAAAAACAAACAATTAAGTTCTTAACAGCCTTGATCTTTACAGCTCTTGCGGCAACAGGTCAGAGCCTGTTAACGTTTCGCCGTAAATTCAGCAAAGAAACGTCAACAGCCGCTGGCATTGATGTCTCAACTTAAAATTTTGTTCATACGTTTTGCATATACCGTTTTCGGGTAGTTACCATGTCCATTAACCCCTCAGATTGCCCCTGTGGCTTTGGAAAAACATTCACCGAATGTTGCAAGCCTTATATTCAAGGGAAGCCAGCCCCAACAGCTGAAGCATTAATGCGTTCCCGTTATACGGCTTACACACTGAGCAATATTCCCTACCTGGTTGCCACAACACACCCCGGGCAACAGGAAACCATCAAACAGCAGAAAGTCTACCAGCAATCACACGGTACGCTGTGGCAAAAACTCGAGATTGTCGATACAGAGGCAGGACAAGCGGCGGATCAATCGGGCATGGTTGAATTCAAGGCCTGGTTCAGGGAGTCACTCTCAGGCCCTGAACAAGTTCACCATGAACGCTCTTCTTTTATTAAAAAAGAAGGGCACTGGTACTTTGTCTACCCCAAAATGGCACTGGTCAAAACAGAAAACGCTGGCAGAAATGATCCCTGCCCCTGCGGCAGTGGCAAGAAGTATAAAAAGTGCTGCGCACAATAAAGACGACAACTTTTCCGATCTATCATAAGCACTTACCGAGAATCAATAGACAGAAATCAAAGAAATCAATACGTAAACATGGTAGCATCACCTACCGCATCAGGTTGCTTCGACAAACGTAATAACCTGACAGGCAAATTCTCGGCTTGCCATTCATGGTTAAGCGAGTCAAACCAGTCAGGGGACAACATGGAAATGCTGTCCGGACTGAATATAACAGCCATGAACGAGAAGTACGGTTCAGAAGCAATCAGGTCTGCCCGGGGAATTCACCCGGGACCCGCCAGAGCTGATGTTCACTGCCCACCTCTTGTTGTTGCCATGGTAAAAAAAGCTCAAATCAAGAGGACTGACAATGACCATTTTCAAAAAACTGGGACTTGCCATTCTGGGGGCAGGCTTTGCAGCTATCTCCTCCACTGCCAGTGCAGCCCCATCCAGCCAGCAGTTTGTCACCATTGGTACCGGCGGTGTCACCGGCGTTTACTACCCAACCGGTGGCGCTATCTGCCGCCTGGTGAATAAGGGACGCAAAGAGCATGGCATCCGCTGTTCGGTTGAAAGTACCGGTGGTTCTATTTACAACCTGAACACCATCCGTGCCGGTGAGCTCGATATGGGTATCGTCCAGTCGGACTGGCAGTTCCACGCCTACCGGGGAACCAGCGCTTTTGAACAGCAAGGTGCCAACAAGGACCTGCGGGCGATTTTCTCGGTACACCCGGAAGCCTTTACCATTCTGGCCAGGGCAGATGCCGGCATCAGCACGTTTGAAGACCTGAAGGGGAAGCGCGTCAACATCGGTAATCCGGGCTCCGGTCAGCGTGGCACTATAGAACAGCTGATGAAACTGTATGGCTGGACACACGACAGCTTCTCCCTGGTTTCCGAGCTGAAAGCAGCCGAACACGCCAAGGCACTCTGTGACAACAAGATTGACGCCTTTGTCTATACCGTTGGCCACCCATCCGGATCTTTCAAGGAAGCCACCACTTCCTGTGATACCGTACTGGTCTCTGTCGCAGGCGATAAAGTCAACCAGTTGATCAAAGACAACCCATACTACCGCACTGCGACTATCCCCGGTGGCATGTATAAGGGCAACGATCAAGACGTTCAGACCTTCGGTGTGGCGGCAACCTTTGTCTCCTCCACGGCGGCCAGCGAAGCAGCTGTCTACCAGGTGACCAAAGCTGTATTTGAAGATCTGTCCACCTTCAAAAAACTGCACCAGGCGTTTGGCACCCTGAAGAAAGAAGAGATGGTGTCTGATGGCCTCAGCATCCCGCTGCATGAAGGTGCCAGGCGTTACTATCAGGAAGCAGGTCTTCTCTGAACTTTTTTCCCTGATCCGGGAAGGTGTAGCAACACCTTCCCAAATGCAGTTTGTCATCACGCAGAGTGCTGCCTGAATTCTGCATGAAGACCTATACAGCCCTCACCCAACAGGGGTCACAGGGCTGCATGGGGAAGCAGTGTCGTCTTTTTTACCTCATGGATATTCCGCTTCCCCGCATTTTTATAAGGCCATGAGCCATTGGATGAAGAATGCATCATTTCCAGAGCGCATAACTTCAATAACAACAGGTATATTATGGAAGCAGTCAACAGCGCCAAGCTGAATAATTCAACAGCAGGCTCCACCAGCTCTGCTGAACAAATGGTTAACCAGTCCGAACAGGGCGGCCGCCAGCCCATTGGCAAATCCAGACTGGTATTACTGGGCACAGCCCTGAGCTGGTCACTGTTTCAGCTGTGGAACGCATCACCTCTGCCGTATATTTTCAATGTTGGCATATTTAACGATGGTCAGGCCCGGGCAATCCATCTCGCCTTTGCCATTTTCCTGGCATTTATTGCCTTCCCTGCCAGGAAAAAATCGTTTACCCATCAGGTGCCCGTGACTGACTGGCTATTTGCACTGACTGGCAGCTTCTGTGCCGCCTACCTTTATATTTTTCACCAGGCGCTGGCGACCCGTGCCGGGGCTCCCGTTATCCTGGATCTGGTCACGGCCGGTGCTGGTATGCTGCTTCTGCTGGAAGCAACCCGCCGGGCACTGGGGCCGCCACTGATGGTGGTTGCGGCGGTTTTTATCACCTATGCCTTTGCCGGCCCTTACATGCCGGATGTGATTGCCCACAAAGGTGCCAGTCTCAACAAGGCGCTGTCGCACTTCTGGATCACCACTGAAGGAGTCTTTGGTGTTGCCCTGGGTGTATCCACCAGCTTTGTTTTCCTGTTTGTTCTGTTTGGTTCACTGCTGGAAAAGGCCGGTGCCGGTAATTACTTCATTCAGGTAGCATTCTCTCTGCTGGGTCATCTCAAAGGTGGGCCTGCCAAGGCTGCTGTGGTGTCATCCGGCCTGAGCGGTGTGGTGTCCGGCTCGTCCATCGCCAATGTGGTCACCACCGGGACCTTCACCATCCCCCTGATGAAACGGGTCGGCTTTCCTGCTCACAAGGCCGGTGCCATTGAAGTTGCCGCCTCCACCAATGGACAACTGACGCCGCCTATTATGGGCGCTGCGGCGTTCCTGATGGTGGAATATGTTGGCATCTCTTATATCGATGTTATTCGCCACGCCCTGTTACCCGCCGCGATTTCCTACATTGCCCTGTTTTATATTGTCCATCTTGAAGCTTTGAAAGCGGGCATGCAGGGATTGCCAAGAAGCGTCACCCGCACAAAGACTCAGGCACTGATGTCATTCACGGGCTCGTTTGCCGGACTCTGCCTGCTGGGCGCTGGCGTCTATTACGGTGTTGGCTGGACCAGACAGTATATGGGAGAGCACGCCCTCTGGATCATCACGCTGGCATTGCTGGCCAGTTATCTGATACTTCTGAAAGTGGCTGCCAGACAACCGGATCTCATCAACAATATTGAAGAGGATATACGCAGTACTCCTGTGCCCGGACCAACCATCAAGCGCGGTCTCTATTATTTGCTGCCCCTGGTGGTGTTACTGTGGTGTCTGACCGTTGAACGCTACTCCCCTGGCCTCTCTGCCTTCTGGGCAACCCTGGTCATGGTTTTCATCACACTGACCCATAAAACCCTGATTGATCTGTTCCGGAAGGAGCAAACCACCACGCATCTCAAAGAGGGCTTTCTGGATCTGTTGGACGGCATGACCACCGGGGCCCGCAATATGATCGGCATTGGTGTTGCCACTGCAACCGCCGGTATTGTTGTGGGTGCAGTCACGCTGACCGGTGTTGGTCTGGTAATGACCGAGTTCGTGGAGTGGATTTCTGCTGGCAGTATCATTCTTATGCTGCTGTTCACCGCCATTATCTGTCTGGTGCTGGGCATGGGGCTGCCAACCACCGCTAACTATATTGTGGTGTCCACCCTGATGGCACCGGTTATCGTAACCCTGGGCGCACAGCATGGACTGATCGTGCCTCTGATTGCGGTCCATCTGTTTGTCTTCTATTTCGGTATTCTGGCGGATGATACTCCGCCTGTGGGCCTGGCTGCCTTTGCCGCTTCGGCCATCGCACAGTCGGACCCAATCAAGACCGGTATCCAGGGCTTCACCTACGATATCCGCACCGCTGTTCTGCCCTTTATGTTTATCTTTAATACTGAGTTACTGCTGATCGGCGTTGACAGCCTTGCACAACTGGCGATTGTCGTCTTTGGTGCCATTGCGGCCATGCTGGTGTTTGCTACCGCAACCCAGGGTCACTGGTTAGTAAAAAACCGCTGGTACGAAACCCTGGGCATGCTGCTGATCGCCTTCACCCTGTTCAGGCCAGACTTCTGGTGGGACAGGATTTACCCTCCCTATGAAACCCATGAAGGTCGTGACATTGTTGCCCAGGTTGAAGCACTGCCGGACCAGGCTGATGCACGCCTGTGGGTAGCAGGAGAAACCCTGGAAGGCAAATCGGTTAATCAGATGGTTATTCTCCCCGCTGGCGACCAGGCCACGGCTGATGACCGGTTCCGCCACATGGGCCTGGAGGTTCTGGTTGATGGGGATGACCTGACCATCGATATGGTTGACTTCAACAGTGAGGCGCAGCAGGCCGGTATTGATTTTGACTGGCAGATTCATCGTCTGGAAGTTCCGGCAGAGCGACTGCCAAAACAACTGACATGGATACCCGCCTTTATTCTGCTGTTGTTGATTTTCCTTGGACAAAGACGCCGACAGGGCCAGTGCAGCAAATTCATTTTCTTTTTGTCCGAATAATTAGATACTGTATCAGAAGAATATTATTCGGACATTCTCCTGGGATTACCTGAAGCACTGCAATCAATCAGGTTCCTGGTTACATAAGCTGACGACAAGGGCAGTATTCATAACAGGGATAAATTACTGTAAGGATAATTAATATGAATACTGTACCTGCCAACTATCACCCCGGCCTATGTCTCAAATCCGGAAAAGCAGATTCTGAATCTTCTGAATGACCATGAACTTCCCAAGCTGTCCGGCAGTCAAATCCTCGGGCTGCATTCTCTACCAGAATATTTTGATCAAAAACACCGTTCCGGCTTTATAGCAATGGATAACGGGCATAAGTAGTTAACCAAATGAAATCATATATTTCTGACTAAGTTGTCAGTCACTCTGCGGCGTTGGAACTCCGGTCACATAGCTACGGCTATGCTCCCTACGTTGCGCCTTGCATAGCAACTGCCCACTTAGCCAGAAATATACGATTCCATTTGGCCAACTACTTACGCTGGTTAAATTAGCGTTTAC
>NZ_JBLYNS010000078.1:0-24115 GCF_049310205.1 Endozoicomonas sp. ALC013
AACATCTGTTCTTAGGGTGGACATTAAGCTTACCCCTCCATTTTCAATGGCTTTTGAATGGAACCACGAAGGACACGAAGAGCACGAAGGAAAAGAAAATCTCTTCTTTGTGCTATTCGTGTCCTTCGTGGTTCCATCTTTAACTTCCCGAAGAGGGGAGTAGACGCTTAATGTCTACCCTAAGAACATCTGTTGGCATCAGACGGGGGCGGGTCGCAAGGTGCATTGTGATCCGCTTTCATCGGGTCATATAATTTTCTGGCTCCTGAAATTTGCCAGCCTTCCAACGTTCATGATGATGGTATTATTAATCCCATCACATCATCGCCTCTGCCTCTTGATTATCCCTATCCTGCATCGGCTCCTCTACTTCAACAGCTCGACTATACACGTCATCGTCATAGTAATATCCGGTATTTTTATCCACTACAGCGCCATGGTTAAAAACACCACTACGAATATATGGGGAGCAAGCAGCGGCAATGATGCCTATACCCGCGCCGACGGACACATCAATAACATCATGCTTGGCCGCCAGAACCCTTAGTGCCCCAGCCAGGGCTCCAAAACCCATGGCACCCGCAAAGGCAATAAGTCGCTTCCCGGCCGGTGAAGAAAGCGGCTGGTTTGAGAAGACTGCCATTTTTGACAGCAAGCGCTTGAAGGCGGGGGAAGACATCGCCGCAGTATCTATAATGTTAAGGATAACCTGCGACCAGGCAATAGCCGAAACTGACGCATGCCCCGAGGGCATGGCCTTGAAATCATCCGGATCCATACACAGATTTCCATGGATATAGTCAGGATTCAGGACATAGGGACGTTCTCTATCAATTTTCATTTTCATATAATCAACAATACCGGCGACACTTGCCACCAAGACCAGGGATTTCACCACTTCACTGGCCTCTGTACGGAACATTTTTTTCGCCAGCTCCTTGAAATTATTTTCCATACGACCCGGTTCCGGCACCTGCTCACTTGACTGTTTACCGGAATACAGCCGCGCTACGAATCTGGCAATGTGGCTGGCAAGCAGCGTCGCACAGCCACCATACAATACAACATCACTTGCCCCATCGGCCCACTCCACTTCCGGCTCAGGAAAACCCAGGTGAGGATTCGCCGACAGTGTTCCATTTCGTGAACCTGAAGGCCCCCATTCACACCCGTTAGCAGTGGGCAGGCTATTGATGATCAGTAAGGAATAAACAACAGGTACCGCAGACATCAGGCGAGTCATGAGGCGATTGCCCCCTTCCTGTGCCTGTCGGAGCCAGAGTTGGTCATCCGCCCCGGCCCGTTGCAATATAGACGTGACCCCGGATCTGAGGACAGCACCAAATCCTCTGAACTGTTTGGCATCATCAGGCTTATCGATGGACTGGTCAAAAGCGTTTTCTGAAACGTCACGACACGCTTGCAATGGTGTTGTTGAGACAATATTCATAAGCAAAGATCTAACTTTATCTGCCTACTCGTTAGTCTCGGATTGCCATCACAAAGTTCCTTGCCTGAAGCGAAAAGACTCAACCAGGATTTTTCAGCAACGGTTACGCTTTGAGACAACCTCTATGAATTCATATAGCACCAAAACACTATAATAAATTATGATATCCATTAACTAAAAAAAGCAGGGCAAACCGATGAGCAACTCTGATAAATACCCCGTACTCATGCGCCTGATGCACTGGACTGTCGGTCTTCTTATTTTGGGCATCATTGGTGCTGGCTGGTATATGGTCGGCCTGGAAGACAACGTCAGCTATAAATACGACATTTACCACTTACATAAATCCTTCGGTGTTCTGGTGATCTTCCTGTTGTTCGCCCGTCTGGTGATTCGCTGGGCCAGCAAGATTCCAAAACTACCGGACAGCATGCCGACTTATCAGAAAAAACTGGGAACACTGGTGCACTGGCTCCTCTACCTCTTTATGTTCCTGGTACCGGTGAGTGGCTACCTGATGTCTGACGCTGCCGGTCGTAAGGTGCCGCTGTTCAACCTGGTCATGCCCAGCTTCCTGGAAAAGAATCCTGAGCTGGCGGGCCGACTCCATGATATCCACGTCATTATTCCCTATGTTCTGTTGGGCATTGTGGTACTGCACATTCTGGCCACCATTAAACATCGTTACTTCGATAAGCCTGAGCATGATGTTCTGCATCGGATGCTTTAAAAGCTCCCCGGGTCAGCTCCGGTTAAGGTGCTGATCCGGGAAAACAGAAAATACGATTTCATTTGGTTAACTATTTATAATCACACCTTCTGAAACTATCGACTCTGGTATTGGTCTAAACGGTTTTAACGTGTCTAAAATTGAGGAGGATATTTTGGATACCAATGCAAAACCGCTCTCATCTGCTCCCACTTACGAAAAGACATATCCCCCTGCCAGTGCTGCCAATAGTGGTGCAGGCAGTGATGCCAATAGTGGTCCAGGTCTGGAAGAGCGACTGGCAAAAATTACGACATCCTGCCATCAAGTCGAGAGGAATGAATCTCACCAGCGTACTTTACCTCAAAGAGCTTTATATCCCGCTGAATGCCCACCTAAATTACCTGTAAAAACTCAGTTACAGTTACTGACCTTAATTGGGGAATATCCTGATAAGGATGGGGATGCTCTTTTACATATGGCAGCGGTACATGAAAAACTGCCAGTGGCTCAATTATGGAAAAATGCCTTTCCCCAACATTTTAACAGTGATTTAAATCAACAAAATCATTTAGGACAAACACCATTACATGTGGCGATCCATAATAATGACCTTCAGATGATCAGTTTTTTACTTGAAAATGGTGCCTCTGTCTTAATACATGAGGGAAGTGGTAGAACAGCCATTCATTTTGCTTGCCAGTACGGGACGATAGAAACGCTTAACCTGATACTTCAACGTATCGAACGGAGCAGCTTGCCCGCCGTTCTCAATGCAGAAACATGCAATGGGGGGTTAAATAGTCTTCTTTTTTTTGTAAGCCAACATAACCCTGTCAAGGAAGATCAGTTCCCGGTTGTTGATTTACTGATTAAATGTGGTGCAAATCCCAATCATCAGGACAAATGTTCCGGAAAAACGCTCATTCATTACCTTGCTGACCAAAATAATGTTGCACTTTATCAATACCTGCAAACCAACTACAGCTCAATAATAGACTGGAATGCTGCTCGATATGACGGAGGCCGGGTTTCCTTGCAGGACGGCATCTTTGTGTTTGAAAAAGAGGAGCTTTAGAACACGTTCAGATCAGGAAAAGTCATAGAAGCCACCTCGCTCATAAGAGATGACTTCTTTACTGATTTACTTTCCTTCGCCGTTTTCACCCTGCCCGATCAGGGATTATTACACTTTTGCCACTGGGCACCACGCCCTTTGCCTACTGGCTCCAGCAAACCTTCAGCGCGCATCTGCTGAACCACCTTTTTGACCAGTTCCCGACTGACCGTGGGGATTTGCAGGCAGATATCCGCAATGGAAAAAGCATGACTGGTCTGCTCAATGGCCATCTTTACCAGCTGCGATTTGGGCGCACGACTGCCCTGCCACTGCAGAGTATGAATTTTATCTTCCAGTTCATCGTAAGCCCGAATCAGGGTATTCAGGAAAAAATCGATCCATGGCATCGGATTGTGCTGCCCTTCATGCCAGCCTTTTACACTCAGCTGTAACGCCCTTTTATAGGCCTGTTCATGCTTTACCAGAACCCGCTCCAGGCTAATCAGCTGGGCCACCTGATAACCGTTAAGCGCCAGCATTATCGCCATGATCAACCAGGCGATACGGGCATTGCCATCGCTGAAAGGATGAATACAGAGAAAATCCAGGACAACCGTTGGTATCAGTAACAGCGGCTCAACCTGGTGCTGAAGTCCTTCATGGTAATAGGCAACCAGCTCTTCCATGGCCCCGGCAATGGCCCTGGCGGGCATGGTTCGATATAGAACACCGATTCTCTGCCCCTTGCTGTCCCGCTCAACAATCTCTTTATTGGTAACCCGCCAGCGTCCCCCTTCGTGGGGCACATGGGCATATAACATGGCATGCAGCTGGCGGATAAGGCTAACCGACAGGGTCATGTGTTCGCCCGGCTCAACCACAATCTCCAGGCCATCGCGGTAGCCGGCAACCTGCCTCTCAACCGGTGCAGTCGGACGGTATTCCCGGTGCACCAGCTTACGAACCAGCTCTCTGGAAGCGACAATGCCATCCAACCGGCTGCTGTATTCCACAGACTCCAGTACCGCAACCTGACGGAGCGTATCCAGAACCTCTGGCTGCTGACGAATAGTGACCAGCTGGCGGCCTCTGAACTCTCCCAGTTGCCTGAACAGGCCCAGCTGATAACTGCTGAAGACATAACCGGATAAATGCTGCAGTGTTTTCATACAATACGACTAAAAATATAATAGGTATTTATCGGGTATAATGCTGAGAAACAAACCGCAGCTTTAATTATTACCCATTAAATTCAGAAATTTAAGAAAAACTCATAAATAGGATATTTATTGGATAATATTTAATCAAACTCGTAAAAACACCTATCCATCAGCAGGATGGAGGTCAGACAAACACTTCAAGGGGAAATTTAAGGAAAGAGAAAGGTCGCTCGCAAAACCAACCAGATGACTTTGCGAGATCGATGGATTAAAACTTACAGACTTGAACACACATCAAATTGCACACCATGGCGTCCGGATCATTTCGACAGGATGATGCGCAAGGGTTGAATTCACCGCCCAGCTGTGTGCAGGTTTCTTCTGCTATGAACTCACACTCCTGGTGCTCTTCCAGCCAGCGGCTCCCTTCCGTAGCGATACAGGCCAGAACATTCTCAGGTCCGGTTGCGGTGATCCGGGCAGGAATAGAGCGGGTCATGCGCACATCCTTCAGGACACCTGCCTGGCTCAACGCCATCACCTGCTGCATAACGGGATCCGGGGTCATGGTGGAACCGGTAAACTGACGGGTTACGACGGCTTCCGGTTTTTCTGCATTAACCGGCTGTGACTCCTGGGTGGATGCACAACCAGCCAGAAAAATTGCCAGCGACACCAGCATTCCAGACATAATGTTTTTCATTGGTATACCTCAATCCGACAAAAAGGGCATTTATACTGTGGGATTTGGCATTGTCCAGCCAAATCGCTGCAAAAGTTGATCAAACACACTATCCATCGGTGCATCAAAAGTGATGGGCTTACCGGTCACCGGGTGGTTCATTGCCATGACAGAACAGTGCAACAGTAATCGGTTCGCAGCAAAGTTCTCGGCAAAATACCGATTATGGTTTCCCTTGCCGTGTTTTGCATCACCAATAACAGGATGGGCAATATGCTTCATATGCCGACGAATCTGGTGCTTGCGACCGGTTTTGGGCTTTGCCTCCACCAGCGAATAGCGGCTGCATGGGTATCGATCAATGGCTATTGGCAGCTCAACCGTCGCCAGCCGATGATATTCGGTGACCGCTTCCTGGGCAGGTTTATCCTGACGTGCCTTGCGATCGGCTATTTTATCCAGTTTTTCCTTCAACAGGTGGTCAATCACACCGGACTGGGGTACATAGCCCCTGACAATGGCATGATAGATTTTACTGATCCGGCCTTCCTGAAACTGCTCACCTGCCCGTTTGGCAACTTCGGACGACAGGGCAAACACAAGCACTCCAGACGTTGGTTTATCCAGCCGGTGAAGGGGAAACACAGGTTGACCGATCTGATCCCTCAATAGCTGAATGGCAAAGCGGGTTTCATGACGATCAATCATGGAGCGGTGCACCAGCAAGCCGGAGGGTTTGTTGATAGCCACCAGCCATTGATCCTGATAGATAATATCAAGTTGTTCCGCAGGCGCTTCGATCATGCCTTTTGTCCAACAAAAAAAGTCCACAAGAATAACGGATAAATCAGAACAGTGCTGGAAAAGTGACAGTTAAAAAAAAACGATTATTTGCCGCTTATTGTCATTAACTATCCCGACACTCTTTCACTTTTCTGCTCTTTGGTCGCTATACATCTTCACTATTGCTTAACCTCTTAATAAGTAGCTGGCCATATGGAATCACATATTTCTGGCTACTTGGGCAGGTGCTATGCGAGGCACAACGGAGGAAGCATAGCCGTAGCTATGTGACCGGAGTTGTAACGAAGCACGACTGCATGGATGCAGGAGCTAGAGCAACGCAGGAGCAGTTGCCGGGAGTGCCTGAACAAGGAGTCAGAAATATTTGATTTCATATGGTTAGCTACTTAACAGGGGCTGGGAATAGGTCGTCTGCTTACTATCAACGGAGAACAACCATGAAAAAGACACTATCTGCCATCGTATCTTCTTCTGTCATTCTTTTCAGCGCCAATGCTTCAGCGGATCGGGACTATGCTGCTCAGGCCATGGAAAGACATGGCATGGAAAAACCGGTATCAATGCCTGTTATGAATATGGTGAATGCGATGAGTACCAGAGAAGCACTGGACGCTATTACGGTTCCTACAAAGCAGGAAGAGCTACAGGCCAGAATGGAAGAGCTTGCTGAAAGAAGAGAAAATTAATTTTCCTTTGACTGTATGGTTGTGGTTAATTCCTGATCACAACCATATCTCCCCATTCCAGTATCTCTCACACCATCTACCACATGCTCAGGGCTTGAACGAAGGGCTGCCATCGCTATGCTATCAATGGTTCTGTCAGACGGAATCACGATTCTCGCCATGCCTTATTCATAGAATCACGCAAAGGTTGCGACAAATATTCAAATGCCGTTCTGGAACCTGTTGTAATCATCACATCTGCGGGCATTCCCGGCAGCAAACTCTTGTCACCCAGTCGTTCTATTTCATCTTTACCCACTTCAATATGCACCAGATAATAGGGCTCTCTGGAAACGTCATCGACCAGACTATCTGCAGAGGCATAGATGACATTGCCATTGAGGGCAGGCGTCGTTCGTTGCGGAAAAGCCGTGAGCTGAACCCGCGCAGACTGCCCCACCACGACGCGATCCACATCCAGAGTATTCATTCTGGCTTCTATGATCAGGGCATCCCTTTTTGGAACCAATTCCATTAAGACCTCACCCGCCTGCACTACGCCACCAATGGTATGAACCTGTCGATCAACAATGATACCTTCTGCCGGTGCGCGCACTTCAAGGTGCTCCAGCATATAACGGGACGCCCGGGTGCGTTCGACCAAATCGTTAATCTGGGCTCGGGTACTGTTCAGGTCATTAACCAGTCGTTCCTGCCGTTCCTGTTTCAGCTGCAGAATTTCCAGCTCTGCTTCCGTGATGGATTTTTCCGCTTCGGCAATATCTGCCAGATAATCGCTCACCTGACCATCAAGATCCGCTTCTTCTTTTAAGGATGCATTCACAACCGTTTTCTGAACAAAGCCCTGACCATAAAGTTGTTGATAACCGGACAGTTCATCCTTCACCACAGCCAGGCGACGACCTGCTGCCGATTTCATGCCCTGCATACCGACAATCTTCTGCTGAATTTTTTCAATTCGCTGGCGCACCATCCTGATCTGACCGAAGTGAGACTCCTGACGCTCACTGAATAACCGACCCTGTAACCGTAACGTGTCTTTAAACCGGTCAGCCTGTTCAGACTGCTTAGTCAGTTCATTGGTATAAACAACAACTTTGTCGTTTACCAACTCTGCCTGAAGCCTGGTTTCTGTGGCCCTGGCATAAAATAAACTGTCTTCCAGAATGGCAAGCCCTGCTTCAGCGCGGGTTTCGTCCAACCTGACCAGCACATCCCCGGTTTGCACCAGGTCACCGTCAGTAACCAGAATCTGTTGTACCCGCCCCGGCTGCAGACTTTGTATCGCTTTGCGCTGGCTATGCACCGTTACCTTGCCACTGACCAGTACAGCGCTGTCCATCACAGCCAGAAAGCTCCATCCGAAAAAAACACCGAATGTCATTATCACGACCAATATTCCGATGCGACGATAGAATCGACTGGCTGTCTCAAGAGGATTGATATCCATCAGGCAGTTACCTCTCGCATTGCAGGTTTTATGGCACGTTTAGCATCACCAAATCGTTCAATACACCCGTGGTTCAACACCAATACCTTATCGACACAGTGCAGCAACTGGGGGCGATGGGTCACCATCACCAGGGTTACTTTTTGTTCGTGCAGTTTGCGAACTGTAGCCATTAATGCCTGCACACCATCCTGATCAAGACTGGCATCCGGCTCATCCAGAACAACCAGTGAGGGCTGCCCGTATAATGCTCTTGCAAGCCCAAGGCGTTGTCGTTGACCGCCGGATAAATGCACACCGCCTTCTGTTTCAACCCGGGTATCATAACCATCGGGCAAACTTAAAATCAGAGAGTGCATATCTGCCAGCCTGGCAGCCTTAACTACTGCCTCAGAGTCCACATTTCCAAAGCGGGCAATGTTGTCTTTTATGGTGCCCGGAAACAGTTCAACACCCTGAGGCAGGTATCCCAACCACTGCCCCACTTCAGCACGGTTCCAGCGACTGATATCCACACCGTCCAGTCTGGCTGCACCACTTGTCGGCTCCCAGACGCCAACCAGCAATCGGGCCAGGGTACTTTTACCAGAGGCACTTGGCCCAACCACTGCAAGGCTCTCACCGGCCTCCAAAGCAAAGCCAATGCCTTTTATCACCGGCTTTTCACCGTCAGGCACACTGGCTACCAACTTTTCAATCTGCAGGTACCCATTCGGTCTGGGCAGGGACATGGCCTGAATGTTGTTATGCAGATTTGAGAAAAACTGATTGATACTCGTCCAGGCGGTCCGTACCTGACGAATATTTCCGGACTGACCAATGACCATTTCCAGAGGTGCCAGTGCCCGGCCTAAAAGAATTGAGCTGGCGACCATGGCACCCGCTGTCATCATTTGATTAAGGACCAGCAGTGCGCCTGTTGCCAGCATCGCAACCTGCAACAACGGTCTGAGAAATTTTCCCAACGCCTGAAAATTGCCGCCCAGATCACTGGCTCTGAAGTGTCTGACACTGCCACGCTCACGTCTGGCCAGCCAATGGCGGACCAGACCATCGCCCATACCTAATGCCCGGCATACTTCAACATTGTCCAGCGCCTGCTCAGCAAAACGGGATGATTGCTGGTGTCGAGCACTCGCTTCTGCCATAAGCCCCCGGGTCATGCGATCAGACAAGAAGGCAACCATCGCCAGAATCAACGCGCCTATCGTCGCGACAATCCCCAATGCCGGATGCAGCATGGCGATGACGATCAAATAAACCGGAATCCATGGCGCATCGCATACTGCAAGCACCCCCTGACCAGAAATAAATCCAGTTACTCTTTCAAGGTCTTTTAGTTTTTCCCGCTTTACCACGCCACTGGATTGCAATAACTGCTTTAACAACGGTGCTTCAAGAGCCTGTTCCATTAATCCGGCAAGCCGGACCAGCAAGCGTGAGCGTATCCAGTCCAGCAAGCTCGCCATCAGTATCAAACCAACAGCAACGACACTCAGCGCAATAAGCGTAGGTACACTCCCGGCGGTCAAAACCCGGTCATACACTTGCAGCATATAGAGCGGCACCGTTAACAGGAGGATATTCAGAAAAAAACTGAACCCCAGAACGGATGCCAGTTGACGCTTGATGGTAGATAGTGCTTTTTCCGGGAGCTCTTGTTTCGAAAAATCTCGTTCCGAAAGAGCAGTCGCCTGATTATTCAACAACGGTCACACCCTGTGATGTTTTTGTTTTACAGCTTTTACGACATTGTTTCAGAAATTTGTTACAGAACAATGGCACAAAAAAGCCGGTGATCAACACCGGCCTTTCAGGTTTTCTCAGCAGTGTTTACACCAGCTGATCATCCCACTGCACATTGTGATCATTCAGTTGATCCAGGCTGACACCAATCAAGGTAAGACTGCTGTTGCTGCCCAAATCCACCAGAAGATTTCTGCCCTGTTGGGTTGAGGCATCCCGAACCGCATCAAGAGAATCAAAACCCAGACCATTTAACAGGATAGTATCGCTGCCTGCTTCGAAATCCCGGATCACATCGTGACCACTATTATTTTCAAAGGCAAACTGATCACCACCAGATCCGCCCAGTAACCAGTCGTTACCAGAACCACCGGCCAGGTAATCATGACCACTGCCGCCGGATAATCGATCGGCACCATTGCCACCTTCCAGCCAGTCGTTATGACTGCCACCAAGCAGTTGGTCCTTACCGTTACCTCCCATCAGCACATCGTGACCGTGATCACCTTTCAGGTAGTCATGGCCTTTGCCGCCATACAGCTCATCATTGCCGAAACCACCGTCCAGACGGTCCTTACCAGCGCCACCAAACAGGAAGTCATTGTGCGCCCCACCCTGCAAATCATCAGCGCCCTTACCTCCATTGAGCCAGTCATTGCCATGATCGCCCTGCAGTCGGTCATGACCATCGCGACCATAAAGCTGGTCGTCACCGTAACCACCGATTAAGTGATCATTACCTGCCTGGCCATCAAGCCAGTCATCCCCCGCTGCACCATTCAGGATGTCATCCCCATTACCACCGACCAGCTCCCCATCACCATGATCGTCGATGGAATCAACAGGTTCTGTCGTCTGCTCCTGCAGTACAGAATCCTGCCGAACAGCCAGGTTTTGAATCCGCGTATCGTCAGCAGGGTTCGTTTCAGCACCCTGATAAGGGTTGTCAGAATAGTGAGCCAGCAGATACTCAGCCAGTGCATCCTGCTCGCTACCGGGAGCGGCAAAATCAGCAAGCCCTTTGTCCGTAAGCACATCTCCCAGTTGTACGACATCGGTTCCTGCCTGGAATGGATAGCCGTCGCCACCACCAGCAAGGAAGTTCAGGGTCACAATGCGAATGGCCATATCGGATGGTACGGCTAACTCACCGTTTTCCACCAGAGTCTGCAACAACTCACCATTCTCATTGACCAGTGCTGCCGAACGTATACGTTCACCGGAGGCCAGTGAGGCATCAAAACTGAAACTGATACCACTCACCTGGGCAAACTGTCCCGGGGTTGTGCCAGGCCCGGATGCTGCCACGCCATGCTCCAGAACAGCCAGCAACTGTTCTGCTGTCAGGGTCATTAACGTCAGGCCGTTGTTGAATTTCAGAGCGTTTTCAACGTCCAGCTGTGAAATTTCACCAGCCTGCTTACCCGACAATGGGTTAGCCGCTGGCGGCTGCTCGCTGTAACCACCTTCTGAATCCGGTTCAATGGCACCAATCGGAGCTCGAATACCACCGCCGTTTTTGATAGAAACCATTACACTGCTGTCGTAGCCCTGAGCGGCTGCAAGGTTGGCATCTGCAGTAAGATTCCCCATATTGGTTTCTTCAGTTCTGACGGATTCTCTTCGACCTTCAAGATACACAGCCGTTTTGCCAAGAATATTGCTGTCTTTCTCGTTGACTATGTCCTGCACGGCATCGGTCAAATCCTTAACCAGGTCACCCCGGGTACCTTCTGCAAAGGCATCCTCTTCACCCCAAAGTTGTTTTACCTGCTCATCGGTGGTTGCAAAGGCCCCACTTTCGTTGACGTCAGTTGCATCGCCATTGTCGTCCAGAATGATCTTTCCATCTGCATCAAAATCAATAACCAGTCTGCCAACATAGCTGTACTGACCGTCTGTACTGACGATGACAGCGGGATCACCGTCTTTATTGGTCGTGGTGAAGGGATAATCTTCTGCGGCGACATCGCCATCATTAAGCACATCGGTTTCATCCGCCTGCAATGTGTCGGAGCCTCCAGCGATCACAACATCTACGCCACTGAGATGCTGAACAAGTGCTTTTTCCAGGGCAATTTGCTGAAGGTGTGAAACCAGGATGATTTTATTCACGCCCTGATCCATCAACTGATCAATGACCGGTTGCAGTATATCGGCCAGAGCAGCCATATCATCTGTAGCAGCATCCCCTTTGACAGCCGTGTTTCCCGGTGAAGAGATCTGCGCCAACAATGGTGTGGTGGCACCGACCACACCAATTTTTTGGCCACCCTCTTCCAGTATGGTGGCAGGCGCAATCTTCGGAGTTGATTGCTGGCTGGCAGAGGAAACAGGACCGGTGGCAAAATTCTGTGCAGGAAGAATGTCGTCGGTGTACAGATCTGCCAGCCTGGCATCCTGGCTGAAATCGAGGTTTGCACTCAGGTAAGGAAACAGGGTACCGACCCAGCGGTCGTCACCCAGTCCATCACCTTTGTACTGAGGCACCATCAAATCACCAAGAATGGCAGTACCCATATCGAATTCATGATTACCCAATGCAGCAGCATCAAAGCCAATGGCGTTCATGATGGAAATATCAACACGTCCGCCACCTTCGCGAAGGCCTTCATACATTTCATCGCCAGTCAGCTGGAACAACTGGTTATAGAAATCGTTGAACACACCATTATCCCGAAAGACGCCACGATCTTCCGCTGCCGAAAAGAAAGGTCCGGTCAGGAAGTTATCACCGGCAGATAACGTGATGCTATTGCTGTGGGTATCTTCAAGGGCATCCACAATAGCGGCAAAGTTAGCTGCCCGGGGAATGCCTTCAACACCACCTTCAAGATCCGAAGCATGCAGAATCTGCAGGGTATAGACCTCATTTGCCGACTCACCAATGGTGACTTTGGCAAGTAACGGGTCATGGTCGCTGGCCTGATCAGCAAACTCACTATTGATGTGCACAATATCCACTTCGGCGGAATCAGCCAGGTTGTTGCTCACCAGAATTTGATCCAGAACCTGAGCGTTTCCCTGAAAGTTATAGGTATGGACAGCCCCATCATCCAACTCATCGATCAGGTTGGTCATGACATTGTCATCGCCCCGGCCTTCAATGACATCCGCCGGACCTTCCCACTGGAAAGCGTTGAAATCGCCCAGAACCATGACATTGGCATCCGGATCATTGACCATCAGGGTATCGACATAATCATTGATTGCCTGTGCCTGATCCATACGCTCCTGGTAACCTGCGTTGACAAATGGTTGCTCCACTCCATAGATGGGGGTGCTACCGTATTTAGACGACAAGTGAACATTAACTAGATCAACCGTTTCGCCATTGAATTCGAACTGGGCATGAAGCGGTTTGCGGGTTCCAGCAAACGCCGGAGCATCAAGACGATGAGCAGACTGAGCTACATAATCGACTCTGTCCGGATTATAGAGGTAACCGACTCGAATGTTGCCCCCAGGCTGACCTCCGTCAGCATTATTTTCAGGATCAACCTGCACATACTCATAAACAGGACCTCCGGCATTGGTGATGGCATCAATCAGCTTCTGCCAGGTCATATCCGCTGACGGGTCACCGCTGTCTGTAGCGCCGTCATTATCCTGGATTTCCTGCAGAGCCAGGATATCCGGTGAACTGAGGTTTTGAGTAATCTGACTGGCCAGGGTTTTAAAACGACTGATGTCGTCATTAGCGTCAAGATTCTTGACGTTGTAACTGGCAACAGTCAGTTCATTACCTTCGCCCTTCAGCTGTGTCATGTCTTTATCAAGCCCACCATCGGTGACGGTGAATATTTCCGTCGCCTTAACTTCGTAATTGCCATAGGCATAACTCATAACACCGGTCACATCACCCAGAGAATCAGCAACATTCACCCGGGCAGAAAAATCATCAGGCAGTAGATCTCTATCAAGCTGAATCTGAACCCGCTCTGGATTCAAGTCAGTCTGCCCCAGTGCAATACCACCACGATCATTCATACCGGATGCATTCTTACCCTGGTCAGCAACCGTGAAAATCTCACCGTATTTATTGGTGGGAGAAACAGCAACTGCATCTTTAACGGTAACTCTCATGCCTTCAAGGCTTTCAAAGAAGTCGATACCGTCGGTTTCAGGGTCAAAACTGGTTAAGGCATCATCGTCCACATTATCAGTAGGAAGTTGACGTCCATTTTCACCAATAACGACGGTATTGGGTAAGTCATTACCAGCACTGTTGACGGTTAATTCACTGATGTTACTTAATTGAGTGATAGAGAGGTTGCCGGAACTGCTACCTCCGCGTGTGTATTCACTGACGGTCCCCGCCAGGGAGATATCATCACCAACCGCCACTGATGGCATCGAGTCGGTAAAAACAAATAGAGCATCCGATGTTGCAATATCACCATCTTCCGGCCCCTGAAGATAAAAACCATTACTCTCTAAAGCTGTTACGATACCTGCGGTAGCGACGACCTGACCAGCGAACGCAGATGTATGACCAGCGCCCTGTATTTCATAAATGGCTTTAACCGGAACCGGACTATTCTGTTGACCATCTCCGACCACCTGATTGGGCTTATTGGGGGTATTTACAGCTTCACCATCTTCGGCATCAGGAGCACCAGAAAGAATGCCATCCCCTGAATAATCATTTCGAACGAAATCATTGGCTGAATCAGTATCCAAACCATCAGTTGCCCGTGATGCACCACCAACGGTATAGCTTATACCGTCGTATTCCGGGGCTAACACGGTGTTGCTGAATGCCGAGTCAGCAACATCATCCAACACGGCAACAGAATCCAGTTCCGCTGAATACAGACTCTCACTAAACACTTGACCGACAGAACCGGAAAAACCATCCACCAGCAATAAAGTCTGCGATCCATTCTGTAACTGGTTACTGGTTTGAATAGTCCAGAAACCACTGTCATTTGTAGTACCCAGCTGGAATGCCTGGACAACCTTGCCGTGATTAGAACTACTTACATCACCCTCTACATTAATCAGCCAGAGATTGGAATAGTCGGTTAATGGATCGCCAAGCACTTCAATAAATTCATTGGTATCCAACCCACTGTGATTAAACACAAACTCATTAATAACCGGTGACTTTGCAGGCATATCGAATGTCCTTTTCAGGTGTGTGAGCCTCTCTGTTCACAGCAGCAAGAACAACAACGAAAGGATGATTTTGAGTAAGACCCGAACAAATTGCATGAAAGATATGTCAGTGCGATGTCTTTTTTATGAAGATTTATGAAACCCCAACCATTTTGAAAACCGGTGCTTTATTCAAGCTTCGATTGTTCTGACTCTTGAAGTTTCTCTATCCGACGTTTCCAGACAAAGTAGTATTTTGACTTTTTTCCATGAAAGAGAATACTCATGCGTGAGCCCTGACCAAGCGCCTTTATTTCCCTGGTCAAAACTGTGTCTCTCAGCCAAATCATATGTAGAGCTATGTCATTGGATCAATCTCTGGTCTGTCTCCCCGCCTATGCTGACTCGTCCTGTCTGGATAAGATCACCGGTGAAAAAATCATTGCTGCACTTTTGCGGGTAACCTGCATACTTCAAGAGTATGAAGGCCAGTGGTTGTGCGGCACAGCCACCGGTCATTGCCCTGCCCTGATGTTGTTTGAAAATAGACGATATCTGCCTTCAGAGCAGATCAGCAACATCAGCCCTTAGCAGGGGCTCCTTGCCCAGATCAAAACCGGCAACCGCAATATGCAGGGTAAACAGTTGCTTCAGGGCGGCAAAGTCTCTCGGCCCGGGCCACTTGTCTTCATCCTCGGTCCACACAGAGAACTCATTTTCCAGAATGGCGTGCGCTTCTTCACTGACACCATCCAACAGACTCTCTTCAGATTCATGCTCGTCAAACAGATAAGCAC
Source organism: Endozoicomonas sp. ALC013 (assembly GCF_049310205.1). NCBI lineage: Bacteria > Pseudomonadati > Pseudomonadota > Gammaproteobacteria > Oceanospirillales > Endozoicomonadaceae > Endozoicomonas > Endozoicomonas sp. ALC013. Next base: position 15,645 of record NZ_JBLYNS010000078.1, read on the forward strand.
CACCTTCGAAGTCCCACGTCTGAGGTAGCTCGGCATCCAGGCTTGTTACCCAATCGATGAATGCTGTTTTTGGCTTCAGGGTTATGACACAACGGTTTATAAACTTCATTTTTTACCTGTCTAATCAATCGGTAAAGTAGTGAGATCAATAGATAACTTAATATAAGTCGGCAGATTAGCACTCTTTTGGGAAAACAGGACAGGAAAGTCGACAGTGCATTCATCTATAAACGTGTTGGCCCCGTTGTCAGCGGCTAAAAACTCAGTTATTTCACGAAACCAGGACACCAGTGTTGATGCCCGTCTAAAGGGTTTTCAGGTATGGAGTGCTCCCATAAATTTTCACTAATTTTTTTTGCAAAGCTTTAATATCTTTATTCAGATGCTTTAGCTCTATGGATATTTTTTCATTCCGTGATTTAAGCCATTTTTTGGCAGGCTTCAGCAAATCGACATGAAATTCAAGTATGCCTATTTCATCTGACTTTCTTTTTCTGGAATTTCTGGCACAAATAGTATTTCTACCTCTGACTCTAATTTTTTTTGCCAACTGGGCAATCTCTTTATTACTTTCTCCTTCAATAATATTATTGAATCTTTCAGTCTTCATACCAGTAATTTTATTAACACTATAGTACTGATTGTTAATTTCTATCCCTTTTACCTGTGGCTTCATAGCTTTAGATTTTTTAGCTTTGGCTACAGTGGGTTTCTTGGACTTTAAACGAGTAGACGAACGGGTTTGACGGACAGGTTTGCTCTCCACTACAGCGTTTGTATTATTATCCATTATTGCCGGTGGCATCTGTAATGTCTTTTTAGCAGAAGATAAATCCATTGTATCTTCCGCAGAATCTGAACCATTTTCACAGTTATTCTGTCCCAGGCAGTGAGTGTTATCATCTAGCGGTATTAGAGGTGTTTCCAGGAAATGATCTGGATCAAGCAGGTTCTGCGTGCTCTTATAGGATGCGCGTAAAGCTTCATCCAATTCACCCGCCGAGTCAGGTTTAAATCCAGCAGCATCTGATGACGTTGGACTGTATGGTAATTCACTGTTATTTACTGGCAATGTCGTTGGCGTAGTCACAATTTGGATAGAATAATCAGTCAAAAACCTATCGTATGGATCGAATTGGTGACCCAAATAACCGATTTTAACAACAGGTGCTGTGACAACGTCACTTACTCCGGAATGATCCAGGGCAGTTGGAACGTTTGATAGGTGCCCCATAAATGCATCTGATACAGGTCGTAGCATTGTTAACCTCCTTGTCATTTATTATCTTGTAGTTTGTTGATAATTAAAGCAATAAACTGATTCTGTGTTGATCGCTTCACTACCAAAAATTATTACTGCTCTTAAGGCTTGTGAAGTTCACAAAACACACCACTGCTGATAGTTAGTACCTTTTTTGAGACATTAGTTCCGCAAAAAGTATACGATGCCAGATGATCAAGCATACCTGTGAAGCCGGTCCAAAGCAGAAAATTGAGTTTTCAAGGGCTTAACAATAGTCCGTGTTCAGCACTTTCGGTGACTGCCATTTCAGTAACCATCAGGTTGACCCACACTGCCTGCCCGGACTTGAACTTTTTCCAACAATCGCAGTCTAAAGTTTACAGGTAACTTAGAGGTTGGTGATAAGGTGTTAAAGGAACATGAATATAAAGACGCTTGGCTCCCTGAATCAACAACGTCCGCCAAAAGAAGATAAAGACCCACCACCTCCTGCGAAGCACAAAGTAATGGGTGAAATCAAAGCGGTTAAGAAAGAGAGTACATCCCCATATTTCACTTACAATGGCAACCAGATGGTTGAGGTGGGTGATGATTCACTATATGGGGACTTGAACCGATTATTCAGAAAACTCAGGATCAACAAGACAGTGGGAAATATAACGCTCAAAGAACCCGATAAGCGCTAAGTTGTCTGGCTGAGCAGATGACTGTTCAGAATATGGTCGATGGTCTCAAGAACGCCCTCTTCATTATTGGCCGGAGCTGAATAACGGGCAAGCTGTCGGACCGTGTCATTAGCATTATTCATGGCAAAACTGAAACCTGCCTTTTGCAGCATTTCCAGGTCATTGCCACTATCGCCAAAGGCAGCCACTTCATGGTCAGCAATGTTCCACTGTTCCTGCAACAGATGAATACCATGTGCCTTATGAACACCGGGAATGATCAGGTCAATCCACTCGTGGCCACTGGTGACTGACACCAGCACATCCCCCAGTGTCTCTTTAGCCCCAGCCAATACGGTATCGTGTCTGGCTGGAGACATTTTGATGGCAATTTTAAGAATTGTGTCGTCGATATCCTGATAGCCTTGTATCAGCTCAAGACGCTGGTAATGATTGCGGGCATTGGCTACTTCTTCAGGATCAGCCGTATGCAAAACATAGGCACTGTTGCGGCCGCAGATAATGGCAGTTACCTCTTGCAGGCTTTCCAGAAACGGGTAGACACGGACCAGGGTTTCCCTGGCAATATCCGCAACAAACAGCTCCCGCTGCCCGTCGTGTACATAGCCGCCATTTTCTGCAACATAGGCAATATCACCAGCATCAATATCCTCAAAATAGGAGCGCAACTTGTAATACTGGTTGCCACTGGCCACGACAAATCGAATGCCCCGGGCTTTCAGGGTCTTGAACTGCTCCAGAAAACGTTCACGGTTATACGTTTTGTTATCATTCAGAAACGTGCCATCCATATCGACAGCGATCAATTTAATTCCGTTGTAGCCTGTCATTGTTATCTCTGTGGGTAAAATTGGCATGATATAGCGCAAACTACAGCAGCCTGATCCGGCTTTAAATAGGGAAAATTACCGCTGATTTCAGGGCATTGCAGCATTAACACCGCAAACCTGATGGAAACCGGTTTTGCCATCCAGATTTATCGAGCCATGGGCAGGGACTACCTGTGACTTTAGTGGCCTTTATGGGTGCAAGTACAAACACATAAGGGCTCAGTATTTATTCCAGCGCAAAAATCACGTAACCTCCTCTCCCTTTTGGCGCATGCGCCCTTAAAGACACACAACACACGGAGAAGACATTATGAAAGTGCAAGGTTTCGCACGCTCACTGATTGCCATTGCCATTGGCGCAACCCTCAGCAGTTCGGTAATTGCCAGTGACATGGCATCACAGGTGGTGGATAAAGGGCTGACATTCACTGTCGGTGGTGCCTGGAACGATCTGGACAGCAATCGCGGCCTGGATAACGCATTGGCACCGGAAATCGGTATTGGCTATCGTCTTAACGACCGCTTCAGTGTTGAAGGCATCTACTCTCAGTACTCTACAGAGCAGAAGACAGGCCCGGATGCAGATCTTAAAGAGTTCCGTCTGGACGCATTCTACGACCTGACCCCATGGGACGGTTCCCTGACCCCTTACGTGGTTGCCGGTGTTTCTGAACTGGAAGCCGATTATGAGATGGGTGCCGAACACGACGACACCCGCATGAATGCCGGTTTTGGTTTGAGAAAGGCATTTACTCCAAACCTGGCCATCCGTGGTGATGTCCGTGCCGTCCGAACTCTGGATTACGCCCAGACAGAAGCCATGGCTAATGTCGCCCTGACCTGGACTTTCGGCAGTGTCGCCAAGGCAGCAGAACCTGTTGCCTTGGTTGAGCCGGTTCAGGAAGAAGTGGTTGCCAGCGTTGAACCTGCTCCGGTTCTTGATGCTGATAACGACGGCATACTGGACAAGGACGACCTGTGCCCGAATACCGCCGCAGGCATTGCCGTTGACCAGACGGGCTGTGAGCCAATGGCAGCCATTGACCTGCTGGTAAATTTTGATTTCGACTCCGAAACCATTAATCCGGAAGGCATTGACCAGATCGCCAAAATGGGTGAATTCCTGCAGCGTTACCCGGACGTTCGCATCCGTATTGAAGGCCATACCGACGCACAGGGCAAAGCGACTTACAATGAACAGCTGTCTGTTCGTCGTGCCGACATCATCCGTCAACAGCTGATCGACACGCACGGTGTCGATGCAGGACGTATTGATGCGGTGGGTATGGGTGAGAGTAAACCTGTTGCCAGCAACGATACCGCCGAAGGCCGTCAGCAAAACCGTCGTGTAACTGCTGAAGTGATTGGTTCTTAAGAGTATCTGAGAGGCTGTTCGGGAATAGCACCCGACAGCCTCACAAGCAATCACTGCGCACCAGGAGCGCTGGCGTTTTTGGTCTGCTTCGGCAGAAAAAGCGTAATATAAGCCTCCCTGATATGGCAGCCGCTCATAAACACCTGACAGAAATCAGTGATATCACCGATACTGGACGAACACTGGACAGATACCGATTTTCTTTTCATATTCACCAGGTACAGTTGGTCGTCATCACAGGCCAGCACCAGAATCTCATCAGATAAAGCGAATACCCAAGGTTCCAGCTGAATCTGAATATAGCCTGTTGTTGCCAGTAAACTATGCATCTTTTTCACGCAATCGGCCACTTGCCGTTGCAGACGAATATTTTCTGCCTGGGTCTCTTTCCTGCCGGACATTTGCGAAAGCTTCAGCCCGGAACTGATGATTTCATCGTGCTCCAGGAAATAATCAAGGTCGTTCAGACGGGCCATCAGGTCCTTGACCGTCAGTTGAGCGTTGCGAAATTTGCCGTCAATCAGTTTATCCAGCAGCACAACCTTGCTTGCATCCTCTTTTTGAATACATTGCATGCCAAGGCTCTGGGCAGCGGCCAGAAGAATTCCCCGATAATTTTTTGACTGTCCACCGACGCCCATACCCCTGGGGGGGAAACGCTGAATAAACTCCTTGATATTGATGTTATCCAGACCGTCGGCATCCGACTCTCCTTCATTGGTCGATCGGACAAACATAACCTGGTCAGCTTCACTGGTCAGAATAAGAAACCGAAGGTATTTCACTAGCTGGGTACCGCTGGCAAAAACCCCAAAAATCAGGTGTCCATGGAGATGTTTCGCTATTGACTCATCGGTAGTAGTTAGCCATATCAGACGATTGTCAGATGGGTGACGAAAAATTTGTGACACTGGTGAGAGCTGTTGTGGCAAACCCGTTATTTTATTCTGGAATGAACAGACGAAAGTAACAAAGAGCCGATGGGACGGTGCCAGCTGATCCAGGTGATGCTGCATAGCGGTAAAAAACGCATTGGTCTCATCAGGCTGGTCAATGTTCGTCTGCTTGCCACAAAGATGGCCTTTGCTATCGCATATTTCCTGCCATTCAGGCACCACACCGGCCTCCATCATTTGTGTCAAAAAATGATACCCACTCTGCATTGCCAGAGCTTCCATCTCTTCCAGCATGAAGGGCTCGGCAAAAAGACGTGCAAAAGTACCGGCCATGCTGTACAGATCGAGGTTATTTGAGGGGAGAATGGCTGGTTTGACAGAATAATCAGCCCGCAATGACACCGCTTCCTGAGTATCCAATCGCGCTTTCTTAAACGTTTCCCGTTGGGAAACTCTTCCGGCATCAATATATTGCTGAGTGTGGGACCCTGATAGCCCGGATGGACCCGGCATCGCCACCAGTGATCCTGTTTCTTCACTGGTGCGATCGATGACAGAATCGGTCGATGCACGCTTACCAGCAGCTACTTGAGTCGCTGATTGAAAAAGACTCCAGTCGTATTTCTTTACCTCTTCGGCAAACTGCGTATCCTGGTAAAAATTGACATAAGTTGCCCGGCAGCCTGAGCACCCAAGCACATCCCTGGTCGCGAGAGAGCAGCAATTGTGGTACATGTGTTCGCAACAACGGGATACCATAAAGGGAGGAGACTCAATAAATTGTCCGCATAGTTGACAAGATCGACGCCGGACAATGGCATCGGGTGGTGGTTCCAGCTCCCTGGGTTGAGCGCTGGTACCTGGAACTGGCGTATTTACCGAATGGGCACGGCTGGCATCCACAGCTTCTCTCCTCTATTGGCTCCTATGACTTGTTTTCAAACAGGTCCCTCTGATTCACCTTTCAGTTTTAATTATCAGAAAGATCTGTCAACTCATAGCAAGGAGCGCCATGTAGCCAGATTATGTCTGTATCCTGCGCAGACTGTTATGACCTGACCTGCCATTCCTAGTCAAAAAAACCAAGGTTAATAGTGATAGGTAGTATTCTTACTGCTTGAAAGTCCGATTGTGTTAGGGCCTGTTTCTTGCAGATACCCTAAAATCAGGAGTCGTTTCCATGCCCTTACAGCGTTCCGCTTCTCTCCAAAACCTCGTACAATCCCGGCACGTTCATGAGCTGGCCAGCAGAGCAGCTCCCAAACAACCAAGCATTGCGCAAGCCGCTTTGCGTTTTGCCAATGTCCATACATCTTTAGGCTCTGGTAATATTGGGGTTGGTCATTTAAGTGCTATAAAACCCTGGACACCCAGCCTACCTGATGCAGATGAGGTCAATGACATCATCCATGCATCACGACAGAAAAGAAAAAAATACAACTTCGAAGAATATATCCCAGAAGTTAAAAAAGTTAAGGCGGGTAACTGTGGCGAAAAAAGCAATCTTGTTTGTTATTTTCTGTCACAACAACCCGGTCCACTGATTTACTACCGTGTCTCCCTCTGGCCGAATAGTCATTGCTTTGTGGTAATGGACCAGAAGCCCAGTGTAGAAGGCGTGTTCCCCGATAATTTTAACGATTGGAATGATCAAGCCGTCATTATTGATCCATGGACCGGGATCTGTGCACCCGCAAGACACTACCCCGAACTCTGGCACATGAAGCTTGATACGATGGCCGCAGTGGGCATTGAGCTGAGAACCCCTTCCCATGAAGAAGGCAATTGGCTGAAGGCTGATGTACCATATTGGAAAAACATGTTGGAAAAAAATAAAAAATATGTGACTGCCAAACGCCCTCCGCTGCCATCTTGGTGTCAGTTGGTGTAGAGCCAGCTATACCTGTCGCCTTTCAAATGGTGACAAAGTGCCCGGAAAGCACTTGTCATCTCCATATTGAATTGTTTGTGTTGGAGAGGAACTTTTAGAAGAAATAATAGTCTTGAACTTTAATTCAACAATTCAATAATTTAACAACTCAATGGATATTTTTAATAGCTCACCTTCATGCAATCTTGCTTTTACCGATATTTATTTCGGCTCATTAGATTTAATAGAACAAAGATATCAATTTGCTACCAGGGAACAACCCTCAACCTATCAGGGAAGGTCTGTTCAGCCCCTGTGCACTTCTTGCTCTTTTTACCATCTTCAGTCAGACATACACCAACAGAATCCTCACTCTTTTCATTCATTGCATGAATTTGATATTGAAACTCTAATACTTTCCTATGCAGTCGACACAGTGCTTCCTGAAATACCACAATCAGTTCTTGATGAACATATTCCCTGGCCTTCTGGCAATGACCCCGATAAATTCTCAACACCGCCAAATATTCCGTTTATTCAGCAGATACGCTTATCAGGGAGTGAATCTGAGATCAGGGAACCAACACCAGACAGCCATTCAAGTCCAGATGATCAGTTAACCAATCTTCCTGTCCTATCCCCCAGTCCACAAGATTTACCATCAATTACTGCAGCTGACCCGCTAAACCTGAATCAAACTACAAGTGATAACCAAACGAACCTGGCAAAAGAAATTGTTGATGATAAAGCTTCAAGAGTTAAGCACAAAAGGGTTTGCAAAAGGGAGTGCATGAAACAATGTCACAGAGACTCCGTTACCACTGAGCGCCGAAGGGAGTACATGAGAGAGCGTCGCAAAGATCCCGTTTTCCTGGAGCGCCACAGGAAGCGCCGAAGGGAGTACATGAGAGCGCTTCGCAAAGACCCCATGTACACCATGCGCCAAAATCAGCGCAAAAGGGAGCGTTACCGGAATGATCCCGAGTTCGCAGAACGCTTAAGGGAGGGCCAAAGGAAGCGCCGGAGGGAGAGCCGAAGAAAGCACCGCCAGAATGATCCCGCTTTTGCAGAGCGTGTAAGGAAGTGCAGCAGGGAGTACCACAGGAAGCTTCGCAAAAATTCAGCCGTTGGAAATGGCAGCACAGTCCATGTTTAGACGTTGGAATTGATAAACTCGATCTCACTGAGTTAAACGCCGCATCCTGCAAGGCTATACAATCTTGTAAAGGGATAATAAATCGTGCACACTGACGCGTTTTTTGACAATAGTTCGTGCACACTAAAAGAAAAGTTATTATAAATCAGCATATTACAGGGCGAACAAAAGAGATCTGATCAACCCCATCACTCTGAAATACAAACTATCTGGAAGGCCTGTTTTTTTACACTGCTTTAATTATCTATCTGCCTTTCACCACCCCTATCAGGAATACACCGACTCGTAAAAATTGCCCAAAATCTGCATGATCGTACATTGTCTTTCCTTCAAACCGACCACATGTTCCTCCTGATTATTGACCGTTAAGACATTTATTCCCTGGAAACAGAAAAACACCCATCTCGCCGTTGGA
>NZ_JBLYNS010000079.1:0-23959 GCF_049310205.1 Endozoicomonas sp. ALC013
TAAGTCAGTGCCATTGGCCCATAGCCCCCCATTCACCGTTGGCTGAACGACAGGTTGGGATATCAAAGCTGTTGCCTTGCAAAATCAGGCAAGGATAGACAAGGCTCAGGCGGTGAAAAGAACCGTTTGAATTATTTATAATGGATAATATGCAAAAATCTTATAATTAAGACGGTGATGGTTTTCAGGGGAAAGAAAATTGTTCTCTGATATCAATGACTCAATCCATAATGCCCCCCCCTCGACCGCTCATCGTAGACGGATCAAGTAGACGGATCAAAGCCTCGCCCCCCCGAATTCATCAGACAGAAATAAAATCGCAATAAAATCGTAACTTTACAGAAATTTTTCTTTCATTTTTGCTAATTACTATAACGGTCTCAATCTAATGAACAGAACGTTCATCCACATAAGTAAGGTAATACAAGCAAAATGAAGAACGCAGCACTGACTACAACCATTCTGACCGCACTGGCATCAACCCCTGCTTTTGCTGTAACTGTTTATGATGAAGACGGGACTTTGCTAAAAGTCGGCGGTCGTGCAGAAGCCCGTTTTAATATCTCTGACGAAAATAAAAGTGCCGACACTGACTCTTTCAAAGATAAGTCCCGCGCCCGCGTAAAGATAACCGGAAAAACCCGGATCTCCGAAGAGCTGTATGGCTTTGGTAAATATGAGACTCAGTTTGACGACAAGTCTGAACTAACTAATCGTTACTACTTTGCAGGTTTAGGCACTTCTTTTGGAGAGTTTTCCTACGGCAAACAAGACTCGGCTCAGGTACTGCTGACTGATATCACTGATATTATGGCAACATTTGGTGCCGAAGCAGCAGATATCGTTGATGGCAACAAAGACAAACGCGAAAATACCTTCCTTTATTCCGGAGAGTTTGATGCCCTGACCATTCAGGCCAACTATACCGCAGCGGATGAAGATAACACCAAAGATACCGAAAGCTACGGTATTGCTGCCCTCTACAATATTGGCTCAGTTGATATTGGTGCCGGTTATGTTTCCCAAACCAGCGGGGTCAACGACGACGACCAGGCTAATCTTGTCGTCCAATACTCTATTGACGACATTACCCTGGGTGCCCTGTACACCTTGGGTAGCAACGCTGACAATGATATTACCGGCTACGAAATATCAGCTAAATACAAACCAGTAAAGAAACTTACCCTGGCCAGTGTTTACAACTATCAGGAAGTAGACCCCAAGGCTGGTGCAACAGTAGACACAATTGACGAGTTTGCCATTGAGGCAGTTTACAAGTTCAATGGCAACCTGCGAACCTACGCCGGTTACAGATTCCAGCAGATTGATAACACGGATGACGAGTTACAGGCCGGTATCCGCTACGACTTCTGATTTCACTGATACTCCCTCCGGGACATCCCGAGGGAGTAACCTTGCTTAAATATCCTCAACCTGTTCCCACAGTTTACGAAGACGTTTGTCTGATACCGGAAAACGGGTTCCCAGTTGCTGGGCAAACAGGGAAACCCGGTACTCTTCGATCATCCAGTAAAATAATTGCAGGTTCGGATCAACAATCTTCTGCTGAAGATGCGCATCAAGCCGTTTTTCATATTTTTGCTGTAGTACAGCCAGCTCTTCCGTCCACGCTCTATCTTTGTTTACCTGGGCGGGCAGTTTCTCCAGTCTGGCTTCAATCCCTCTAAAATATCGGGGGTAGTGGCTCAACCACTCCCTACCGGCATCAGCCATAAAGCCGGGGCGTAACAGCCTTTGTAAATGCTGTTTGATATCAGCCAGCGACAATGCCCGATCAAAGCTGATCTTTCCTTTCAATTGACGACTCACCCCCTGGGCAATACGAAAAATCTCATTAACAATGGGATCGATCTTCTCGGCAAAAGGCACAATGTCGCCTTTATGCCGCTCAAGCAATGCCAGAAATGACTCCCGGTTTCTGGGCAGCCCGTTGTCATCATTCAGATAGACGCCGCTGATAATCAAACTCTGTAAATCATCTTCCAGCTGACTCTGATGCACCAGATTGGTCGCCAGCAACAGGGTTTCCTTCACTCGGGCCATTTTACTCAAGGCAAACTTAAGCTGGGTGGACAGCCTGATCCTGAGCAGTCGGGTCAACCCTTTGCGGTTTTCAAAGTCGGCCATCGCCGGACTCTCAAATAGCTGAACTGCCACTGAATCACGCTGGTCAACCAGGGCCGGGTATGACTTTAATACCAGCCCTCCGGCTTTGCGGGTAATTTCATGGGGCAGCTCGCCACAGGTCCAGTCCAGCAGACCTTCCTGCTCCAGATGACTTTTCGCCAGCTTACGGATGGTGTCCTGTACATGATCAGAGAACTGTTGTCTGAGCTGATTTAAATCACGCCCCTGGCCAATAACATCGCCATCTTCATTCACCACCCGGATATTCATTAGCAAATGTCCATCCAGGCTATCTGTGTTCCAGTGCTCTTCGAGAATACGCACACCGGACATACGGGTCAGCTGCCGCCCAAGCATGTCGGTCAGCGGCTCGTCACAGGCAGAGAGCGATTCCAAAGCACCGTTGACAAAGTCAGGCACAGGGACAAAGTTCTTGCGCACCGGCTTGGGCATGGATCGAACCAGGGCCACACACTTGTCGAACAGCATACCGGGCACCAGCCACTCCAGACGATGCCTGGGCAGCAACCTTAATGCCTCCACCGGCACGGTCAGGGTGACGCCGTCATCCGTCTCACCCGGGGCAAAGTGATAACTGAGCGGCAGCTCCAACCCCTCCCAGCGGAAGCGATCCGGGTATCTGTTGACGGTGATATGCTCTGCTTCATGCTGCATCAGATACTCTTTGGTAAGGTGGAGCAAATCAGGCTTCTGTCCTTCAGCCCCTTTGCGCCACTGCTCAAAGCCCGCACCGTTACAGATATCCGCAGGAATCAGGGCATCGTAAAAGTGGTAGAGCGTGTCACTGTCCACCAGAATATCCCGGCGGCGGGACTTCGCTTCCAGCTCATCCACTTCGTCAATCAATGCCAGGTTATGCTTTTGAAACGCCCCTTTGGAATCAAAATGCCCTTCAACCAGGGCTTCACGGATAAAGAGTTCCCGGGCAACCACCGGATCTATCGGGCCATAATTCACCCGACGACGGCCGACAATGATCAATCCGTACAGTGTCACCTGCTCAAACGCCACCACCTGGGCACGTTTCTTCTCCCAGTGGGGTTCAAAATAGTTCCGCTTCACCAGATGCGTTGCCAGCGGCTCAATCCATTGGGGCTCCAGTTTGGCATTGGTTCGGGCAAAGAGCCGGGAAGTTTCCACCAGCTCTGCCGCCATCGCCCATTTGGGCTTGCGCTTATAAAGCGTCGATGCCGGAAACAGATAGAAGCGCCGGTTTCTGGCCCCCATATAATCCGCTTCATCATCTTTACTGCCCAACTGGGACAAAAGGCCGGATAGCAGTGACTTGTGAACATCACCATAGCTGGCAGGACTGTCATTCACGCGGAATTGCAGGTCTTTACAGGCCAGTGTCAGCTGTCGATGGAGGTCGCGCCACTCGCGCATGCGCATAAAAGACAGAAACTGTTTATTGCAGTATTTGCGCAGCTGGTTCTGGGACAGTGCCTGCCGCTGTTCCTCATAGGCTTCCCAGAGATTCACGTATGTCATGAAGTCCGAGTCATCGTGATAAAACTCACGGTGTCGCTGATCGGCTGCCTGCTGCTTATCCTGCGGGCGCTCCCTGGGATCCTGCGCCGCCAGGGCACTGACAATAATCAACACTTCATGCAGGGCATTATTGTTATTCGCCTCAATCAGCATCCGTCCAAGGCGTGGATCTACCGGCAGCTGCCCCAGCTGTCGGCCAATCGGGGTAATACGCCGGTCTTTCCCCACCGCCACCAGCTCCTGCAGCAGCTTGAAGCCATCATTAATGGCTTTGCCATCCGGTGGATCAACAAACGGAAACGCGGCGATATCGCCCAGCCCCATCCGCAACATCTGCAAGATCACCGCCGCCAGGTTGGTTCTGAGAATCTCCGGATCGGTAAACTCCGGACGGGAAAGAAAATCCTCCTCAGAGTAAAGGCGAATACAGATACCTTCGGCAACACGACCACAGCGCCCTTTACGCTGATTGGCCGATGCCTGCGACACAGCCTCAACCGGCAGCCGCTGGACTTTTGACCGGACACTGTAGCGGCTGATACGGGCAGTACCGGGGTCAATCACATAGCGAATGCCCGGCACCGTTAACGAGGTTTCGGCGACGTTGGTGGACAAAATAACACGACGACCGGAGTGTTCCTGGAAGATCCGGTTCTGCTCAGCGGCAGAAAGGCGGGCATACAGTGGCAGAATGTCAGTATGGGGCAGTTTGGCATCCCGGAGAAACTGGTGAGTTTCCCGGATATCCCGTTCACCGCTGAGAAACACCAGCACATCGCCCAGTGGTTTGCCCTTTCCTGCGCGTTCAAGGCTGTCAATCTCTTCCAGTGCGCCCAGAATCCCCTGCTGTAATCGCTGGTCGGCATCACGCCCTTCCAGCTCAAGATCTTCCAGTGGACGATATAATGTCTCTACCGGATAGGTTCTGCCCGAGACTTCGATCACCGGTGCCTGATCAAAGTGCTTTGAAAACCGCTCGACGTCTATGGTAGCCGACGTGATGATGACTTTCAGGTCTGGTCGTTTAGGCAGAATCAGCTTGATATAGCCCAGAAGAAAATCAATATTCAGGCTGCGCTCATGGGCTTCATCAATGATCAGGGTGTCATAGCGGTTAAGAAAACGGTCATTCTGGATCTCGGCCAGCAGAATACCGTCAGTCATCAACTTGATCAGGGTAGTTTCGGTGGAGTGATCGGTGAAACGCACCTGGTAACCAACCTGCTCCCCCAGCACGCCCCCAAGCTCTTCAGCAATGCGATTGGCAACGGAACGGGCGGCCAGTCGCCGGGGCTGGGTATGGGCAATCGTACCAAAAATACCACGACCCGCTTCAAGACAGATTTTTGGCAGCTGGGTTGTCTTGCCTGAGCCTGTTTCACCGGCGATCACCACTACCTGGTGCTCACGGATAGCCCTGGCGATATCCTCTTTCCGGTCAATCACCGGTAGCGCCTGCTCATAACGGACGTCAGGAAGAGCCGCTTGTCGCTGCTCTACCAGCAACAGCGATGACGCTATTTTTTTCTGAATCCGCTCCAGACCTGCCTCATCATCCCGTTTCAGCCGACGCAATTGACCACGCAAGCGGTAACGATCGCGTATCATGCATTGATTGATGGACTGGCGCAGTTGCTTATCGGAAAAGCCGGACACCCAGGTACTCCCGTTTATATGGAATCAGTGATGATTATATAAGTTTGACAAGCGGCCTGAATGGCCGCCTGAGAGGAATTCCAGGACCTGTTGACGTTTCGTTGCGTGCTCAGCGCAACGAAACGTCAACAGGCCCTAACCACTCATTAAATTTGCCGGGCTGCCAGCTCTTCATCACGCAAATGACGACGGAGGATCTTACCCACATTGGTCGTGGGCAGCTCATCTCTGAACTCAACCATTTTGGGTACTTTATAGCCCGTCAGGTTTTGCCGGAAAAAGTGAATCACTTCTTCTTTGGTCAGTTCCGGATTACTGGACACCACAAACACCTTGATCGCCTCTCCCGAGCGTTTATCGGGCACCCCGATCACGGCACACTTAGAGACATCAGGGTGGGCAGAGAGCACCTCCTCCAGTTCATTCGGGTACACATTGAAACCGGAGATACAGATCATGTCCTTTTTGCGATCGACAATGGTGACATAACCTTCCTCGTCTATTCGGGCAATGTCGCCGGTTCTCAGCCAGCCATCCAGCATCGCTTCTTCAGTGGCCTGCTCACTCTGCCAGTAGCCCTTCATCACCTGAGGGCCTTTTATGCAGAGTTCACCCACTTCACCAATGGGCAGATCCTGATCTTCAGCATCAACCACCTTCAATTCACAGGACGGCACTGGCAGACCAATGGTACCCAGCTTGATTTTACCCAGTGGGTTAATCGTCACCACTGGTGAAGTTTCTGTCATACCATAACCTTCACAGATACAACTGCCGGTCAGGTTCTCCCATCGCTCCGCAGTATCCAGTTGCAGCGCCATACCACCGGAAATGGTGTTTTTCAGATAGGAGAAATCAAGACGACGGAAGGCTTCCTGGTTCATTAGCCCGACAAAGAGAGTATTCAGACCAATAAACATACTGAAAGGCTTACCGGTCAAATCCCTGATAAAGGATTTCATATCCCTCGGGTTGGTAATAAGCATGTTATGCTCACCCATCAAGATAGCCACCATACAATGCACGGTAAAAGCAAAAATATGATAAAGCGGCAATGGCGCAATAATCAGCTCCTCGCCTTCGCGCAAATTACCCCCAACAAGCGCCTTGACCTGGAACATATTGCTGAGAATATTGCGGTGAGTCAGCATGGCACCTTTAGCGACACCTGTCGTACCACCGGTATACTGCAAGATGGCAACATCATCATTTTCCCGGCGAATATCCGTGCAATGGTGCAAGGCTCCCCGACTGAGAACAGTGGTAAATGACACCGCCGATGGCAGCGAATAATCCGGCACCATTTTCTTAACGTGTTTGACCACCAGATTCACCAGTGTCCGCTTAAGGGTGGGTAGCATATCGCCGACCTGCGTCACCACAACATGCTTGATGGCCGTTTTGGGAACCACCTTCTCAGCCATGTGCGCCATGTTGGCCAACACCACCAGCGCCTTGGCACCGGAATCGCGGAACTGGTGCTCCATCTCACGTTCGGTATAGAGCGGATTGGTGTTTACCACAATCAATCCCGCACGCAGTGCACCAAAGACCGCCACAGGAAACTGCATGACATTGGGCAGCATAATGGCTATACGATCACCGGGGCGCAAATCGGTGTGATTTTGCAGATAACTGCAAAAATGCCCACTGAGCTCATAAAGACGGGAATAGCTCAGCTCATGCCCCATGTTGCTGAATGCCGGTTTGCTGGCAAACTTACGGGTGCTGTACTCCAGTACATCAATAATTGAGCGATACTGACCAACATCAATCGTTGCAGGAATACCTTGCGGGTACTTGTCTTTCCAGAAACCGGTGGTCATGGAGTACGCCTCCCACATCCATGATGGAGCTGTATAGAATAAAAACTGGCTCGCAAACTGTTCAACCTGTCTTGCAGACTATCGCATTGGAAAATTTTTTGAGGTTATCAGTTTTCTGCTGCTCCTGATAGACGACCTGCGGTAAATACTTCTAACCTGCTTTCAACGAAGGCCTGAACAATAGTATTCACAAGAGAAAAGCCAATGGACAGAATAAGCGGCAATCACCTGCTAACGGGCACTTACACGCCACCATCTGATAGCCATAAAGCACAACCACTGAAGACAGCACAACCACAGTCTTCAAGCCCCATAAATTCATCACTGAGCACCCATCTTTCTGAGCGATTGATATCGGTACCTCTTCTTCAGCCAGTAGTGAGTCAGCGATGGCCTGTGTCATCGCTCCAGAGAAAACGGGCAACGCCCCTTTGCAGCAAGAGTACGCCTCGTTTATCCGGGGATCCTGACATGACCAAACCCGTTAAGGAATTTATACGTCTTTGGCAGCATATTACCGAAACCAGAGCAATTAAGGTTTTTATTGGCAGCCTTCTTTCGCCAAATAGAATGAGCAAATTTCTGAACCAGTTAAATGAGCTGACATTATCCCGGGATGAGCAACTGCAAACCCTGACAAATTACTACCTGATAACATTCGGTGACAACCCGGGCAGCGCTATTCAACGCTTTACAGATGACAGAAAGTCAGTGGAACACCATTTAACAACCCAGGACCATCCCGCCCGGAGTATAACAACGATGACCACGATTTTTGATCAGGTCGAAGCCTGTATTAATAGCAGCCTGGGTATTAAAAGACATTTAACCAACCTGTCACAAAACCACTACTCAATGTCAATGGACGATTTGGAGCACCAAGAGTTGGATGAGTGCAACCTGCACCTGAAAACAGAATATCAAAAAGATCTCGAAATCTCCTCCAACACGAAATTAAGTGACATTTTTTCCAATGATTTATTAAGAGGCATGAATATTGACATTTACTCTCCGTCAGACCGCCCCCTGCTTAGCATTTACAGCAATACAAAAACCTGCTCATTCAAGGAAAGGGAGGAGAGTGGTGTTATTATCGACCAAATGACCTTTGACACAGGGAACCTTACAGACCGTGATACTCGTGAACAGCTATTCCAATCCCTGATTGAAGCAAAACTTGACAAGATCCTGTGCTCTCATAAACAGGTACACATTTTAACTTTTCTCTGTAGCCAACGATCTGCCAATATTTTCCACAATTTATTAAATCTGTATTTCATTGGTAAAAACCTCAGTTTGTCTATGCCTGAAAGACAAATAAGAACGGAAACAAGAGTTCTTGATAACGGTGATGTGTCAGTGAGGACGATTTTATCACTGCAAAAATACAAGCTGATCGATAACCGCTCCGGTGATGCCACCTCTTTTGATATTGAACAGATGATTGAGGTAGAAGCACTGTCCGTGATCACTACGGACAACCTTCAGCCACACTTTGATAAAATAAACGTGAAAATACTCGAGCCAGTTTCCATTCAATTCAGATGTTAAGCATAATGAATCCAAAAGCCTATTCAAGGACGCTGTATGAACCACTCGGAATCACCACCTTCACTGGTAACCATCAACAGCCAGTCAGGCCACCACCGCATTCCGGTTTACCAATGGCTGGCGAAAAAAAGTCCAAAGGCTGTGCTCCATATCAGTCATGGCATGGCTGAGCACAGTGCCCGCTACCAACAGCTGGCGGAGCAGCTGACCAGAAGAGGGTTTCATGTCTATGCCCATGATCATCGCGGGCATGGTGCCACCATCAACAAAGATAAAACGTCCAGCCAGGGGCATTTTGGTGACCATGATGGGTGGAATAATGTGGTTCAGGACCTGAAACGGGTCGTTGACCACACCCTTGCCCAGCACACGACTCTACCCTGCTTTCTTCTGGGTCACAGCATGGGCAGTTATATCCTGCAAAGCTATCTGGGCAGGCATAACCCCAATATATCCGGTGCCATTCTCTCCGGGTCAAACTTGGTGGCAAAGCCATTGCTGATGCTCGCCCGGCTGGTCGCTAAAATTGAAACCCTGCGCCAGGGAGTGATGGGGCACAGCCCTGTCATCCACCAACTGACATTTGCCGGATACAACAACAGCTTTAAACCCAATACGACAGAGTTTGACTGGTTAAGCCGCGACCCTGAATCGGTTATGCGATATGTCAAGGATCCCCTTTGCGGTTTTCGCTGCAGCAACCAGCTCTGGCATGACCTGTTCGGGGGGCTGCAGGAAATCAGTTCAACAAGCCTGTTAAAGAAAATCAACCATCAGCTGCCAGTGCTGATCATAGGGGGAGACCAAGACCCTGTCAGCGCACCGGATGGCTTAAAAAACCTGCAAACGGCATGGATCAGTTCTGGGCACAACAATACAACATTGACACTATACCCAGGTGCCAGACACGAATTATTTCATGAAACCAACCATCAGGAAGTGATTGATCAACTGTGCACCTGGCTTGAAAAGCACAGCTAACAATATCCATAAGTCGCCGATTTCTGAACTATGGACAGATTTTCAGGTATCGGCGGACCAGCGCAGAACCAGTTTATTTCCAATCTGATGGGGTGAGTGACAAACATTTACCGCTATTACAGAAGCAAATTGAGAAAACAGTAATCCGGGCCCTGCAGTCAAATCACACTCGATTCAGAAACCTGCCATCAGGTAATAAAGCGTTGAAGATCGACTCTATTGCCATTTCAGACAGGATCCCCTGGTTTATCAAAAAGAAGCTGCACGGAATGACCACAAAAGCAACATCTGTCCACAAAAGGTGCGATAATCATTGCCAATGAAAATATACGCTCAGACCGTTCTGACAAAACAGTTACCCATACTTTAACAAAGCAATAGAGCCTGTACTTATGCGCAAGCTGGAAAACATCCCATTTGAAGCATTAACCATTGGCACCAGGGCCAGCCTGACACGCACACTGACCGACGAAGACCTCCTGCTGTTTGCCAAAGTATCCGGCGATACTAATCCCGTCCACCTGGACGAGGCATTTGCCGCAACCACCCAGTTCGAAGGTCGTATTGCCCACGGCATGTGGACCGCCTCTCTGATTTCCTGTGCCCTGGCGACAAAACTGCCGGGCCCCGGTGGTATCTATCTGGGCCAGGAGCTAAAATTCCTGCGCCCGGTAAAAGTCGGTGATACGGTAACGGTTGAGCTGGAAATTCTGGAAATCAATGAACAACGAAAGCGTGCAACCGTCTCGACCAATGTGATCAACCAGAATGGTAAAACCGTTGTGAAAGGCAAAGCGGAAATCATGCCGTCCTCTGGAAAGGTCGTTGTTGATGAATATCCGCTGCCCGAAGTAGTATTATTGAAGCGAGCCGAATAGCAACATCGACTGAAAGCCCTGCCTGACAAGCATTCTGCTGTCAGGCTTCCCCAGAATAATAGACTGGCACGCTCTACCCGACAGCAGTGCCCATAAATGGAGAATAACAGGCAGTTATGACTATCGCCCCTTTTCACCCCCCGAAACGTACCCTGATGGGCCCCGGCCCCTCAGATGTTCACCCCAGAATTACCGAAGCCCTGGCGCGACCCACCATTGGGCATCTTGACCCTGAGTTCATCCGGATGATGGATGAATTGAAGTCACTGATTCAATATGCCTTCAAGACCAGCAACCGGCTGACACTGCCCATTTCCGCACCCGGTTCGGCAGGAATGGAAGCCTGTTTTGCCAACCTGGTCGAAGAAGGCGACAAGGTCATTGTATGCATAAACGGTGTCTTTGGCGGCCGGATGAAAGAAAACGTCATACGCATGGGCGGTACCGCGATTACCGTCGATTCCGACTGGGGGCGTGCAGTGGACCCGAAAGCCGTGGAAGAAACACTGAACGCCCACCCCGATGCCAAAGTTCTGGCTTTTGTTCATGCCGAGACCTCTACCGGTGCACGTTCGGATGCAAAAACACTGTGTCAGCTGGCCAGAAAGCATAACTGCCTGACCATTGTCGACACCGTAACTTCGCTGGCCGGCTCAGAGCTGGAAGTCGATGGATGGGGAGTCGATGCCGTTTATTCCGGTTCCCAGAAGTGCCTGTCCTGTGTTCCCGGCTTGTCACCGGTCAGCTTCAGCGAAGCCGCTGTGGAGAAAATCCAGGCCAGAAAAACACCGGTACGCAGCTGGTTTCTCGATATGAACCTGGTTATGGGCTATTGGGGGGGTGATGGCAAAAGAGCCTATCATCATACGGCACCCGTCAACCAATTATACGCCTTGCACGAAGCGCTCTACCTGTTGCAGGAAGAGGGGCTGGACAACAGCTGGCAGCGGCACCAGCGGCATCATCAGGCACTGGTTGCCGGACTGGCCGCCATGGGACTGGAAATGCTGGTTCCTGAAGAGGAGCGACTGGCCCAGCTGAATGCCGTGGTTATACCGGAGGGTGTCGATGACCTTGCGGTTCGACAGCAACTATTGGCGGAATATAACCTGGAGATTGGTGCAGGTCTCGGCGCATTTGCCGACAAAGTGTGGCGGATCGGCCTGATGGGGTATGCCGCTAATCAAACCAATGTATTGCACTGTCTCTCAGCGTTGGAATCTGCGCTGCTGAGACAGGGCCACAGGTTCACACCCGGCGAAGCGGTAAAAGCCGCCATCTCTGTTTATCAATAGAAAGAAAGGCTCAAATGGCAAACCCTTTGAGCCTGCCATTAAGACGTATTGGCTATATTCCCAAAGGAGCTGGAGTTGCTGCGCGGCCGCAAGAGCGCCCGGCAACGCCAGATCCTCTGGGTAGGGAAGAACACGCTTAATCATAAAATAAGACAGGTAATCCCATGCCCAATAGAATCCCCCTGTTTATCGATGGCGAATTCATCACCAGTGAAAGCTCACAGTTTATTCCTGTCACCGCTGGACGGCAGTGACTGCACGGCTGCCGGACTTCCGGAAGGCAACTGGGTCGGGCCAACACTGTTTACTGATGTTACTACGGAGATGGCCATCTACCGGGAAGAGATCTTCTGAAATAACCTTTCAAAGGCTGGCTTTTGCCAGCCTTTGCTCTCCTCCAGAACCAGCATTTTGCCCAAAATGCTACATCAGCATATCTCTTTAAACAAAGCAGAGGTAAAATTCTGGCCCACAAATTTTCCCGTAGCGCCAACAATCAACACCTAAACTGGAACAGCGTCTGATGTTCCTTTCGGAGACTTCCGATGTTCAGAAACCTTGTCTGGATATTAGTGTTTTTTTCCTTCAACACCTTTGCCGACATCACCGCTCCCCAGCCACCGTTACCAACGGAGCTGATTGATGCTCATGCTGCGGTAATAACGGATATTAAAGCCACCGGCAAGCGCGTGCATCAGATGGAAGCCAGCTGGGAGGCAACCACATCAGAAATGAGCCGCGACCTGATTCAGCAACAGATCGTCTCCGATATTCGCACGACCACGCAACGGGTAAATAACTTCCTGGACCAGGTTAAGGCCGTTAATACAACAGCCGCCGTGCAACTGGGCGAGGAGGTGGTGAACGCGGAAAACCGTTTTTTTGAAGCCCGACTGACCCCCGCCTCATCCGACCTGCGTAAAATGTTTGAACAATACGAACAGGCTGAAACGGACGAGCAATTACTGGTGCTGTTCCATATCAATGACTTTTACGCCTATATCAACTGGCTACAGAGCGAAAGACTGGATAACCTGAATTTACTGAAAAGCTGGCAGGTTGATACCACCGCATTACAGCAGAAACTTGACCATGAGATCACCCGCTATGCCGAGTTTATGGCTACCTACCTGCGCAGCAATAACCGTCAGAAAGAACTGTTACAGACCGAGCTGAAATCCCTTCCTGCGGATTCCCGAAGCTCTCTGGAAAGTAAAATTGCCACCCAGGATCGCCTGGTGCGCAGCGCGGTCACCAACCTGAGGCAGATCGTGATGATGATGGAAGAACAGGGACTGCCGGTGGATCATTACAATGAACTGATCTTCAAGGCAACCGGCAATCTGGCCGAAGCCGTGGTTAACATTGATACGCTGCGCACGGTAATTGTTGGGCTATGGGACGACCTGACGCACTGGTTCAAAGCCAATCTGGGTGGCATCCTCTCCCGCCTGTTCCTGTTTGCCGCTCTGATGGCGGCAGCGATAGTGTTAGCGCGTCTGGTTCGGCGGGGCATATCCCGTGCCGTCACCCATAAAAAAGCCCGTTTCAGTACACTGGTTCAGGAATTTTTTATCAATGTTGGTGGTAACCTGGTGATCATCTTTGGCCTCCTGTTCGCCCTGGCACAGGTGGGTCTGGACCTGACACCGGTACTGACCGGTCTCGGTGTTGCCGGTATTGTCATCGGTTTTGCCCTGCAGGATACCCTGTCCAACTTCGCCTCCGGAATGATGATCCTGATCTACCGCCCTTTTGATGTGGGTGACTTTGTTGAGGCGGGCGGTGTTGCCGGTAAAGTCGGCAAGATGAGCCTGGTCAACACCACCATTCGCACCTTCGATAACCAGGTCTTTATGGTGCCTAATGCCAAGATCTGGGGAGAAACCATCAAAAACATCACCTCAGAACGGATCCGCCGGGTGGATATGGTCTTCGGGGTTGCCTACGGCGACAATGTTGAGCAGGTAGAAGGGATTCTCGAAGATATTGTCAGCAGCCATCCGAAAATCCTGAAAACGCCAGAGCATGTTATTCGTCTGCATGTCCTCAATGAGTCATCCGTGGATTTTGTCGTTCGTCCCTGGGTAAAAACAGACGACTACTGGGATGTATACTGGGATATTACCCGTGAAGTAAAAGTCCGGTTTGATCGGGAAGGCATCACCATTCCATTCCCGCAACGGGAACTGCACTTTTATAAAGCACCAGCCGAACTGCCGGGCGAGCGGGTAACCGTACAACGATCAGATATCGGGCTGCGTACGGTGGGCGA
Organism: Endozoicomonas sp. ALC013; assembly: GCF_049310205.1. Classification (NCBI taxonomy): domain Bacteria; kingdom Pseudomonadati; phylum Pseudomonadota; class Gammaproteobacteria; order Oceanospirillales; family Endozoicomonadaceae; genus Endozoicomonas; species Endozoicomonas sp. ALC013. The sequence goes on from NZ_JBLYNS010000079.1 coordinate 14,123, forward strand.
AGGGGAAGACGGGCGTACTTAAAAGACTTTTTTTGCACCACAAAGGCACAAAGGACACAAAGGAGAGCAACAGAAGGTAAGGAATTGCCCTTAAATAATTTCGACATTTTGAACTCGATCTCCGTTCATCCTGAGCTTGTCGAAGGGTGATTGGCACAATACATGAGGCCGGAGTTCACGCCCTTCGACAGGCTCAGGACGAACGTAGTTTTGAAGCTCAGAAATGTGCAAATTATTCCGGGCCAATTCCTTACCATCAAAATGCCGTTACTTTGTGTCCTGATGTCTTTGTGGTTAACAGTTCTTTCTTTTAAGCCTTTTCACAGCACTTCTTGTGCTTTTTGCCGCTGCCACATGGACACGGGTCATTGCGGCCAACTTTGGTCACCTTGACCGGAGCGGGCTTTTCCAGCGCCTTTTGCCAGATCTCGCGAATATCGTGACACATCACCGCCATCTCCCGGGCCACCGCTGGCATTGCCTGCAGCATCTTATTCACATCCGGGCCATCTTTCTTTTTGGCTTTTTCCAGCAGGCTGTCTGCACGACTCCAGACGTTCAGCAGCACCATGCAACTGGACCAGGACTCTTCCATAGGCTGAACCCCGGGATGCTTCAGCACCTGGATCCAGACATCCATCAGCAATTGACAGCCCTGCCCATAACCTGTCGCCCATTCCTGCAGGCGGGAAAATTCTGAACAATACACATCTTCAGCCCGGCACTCTTCCGGCAGTACCTCAAAACCACCCGTGATGGTCTTTCTGGTTTTATCCAGCAGGTTAAACAGGATATGGCGGATATCATCTTCCTGCTGTGGGGATTCAAACGGCGGTGTGTTAGTCGCCAGTGCCAGGGTCATCCAACGATCCGGCGGAACATTAACCGGTGAGTTGGCAATGGCAAACATCAGGCCTTTGATGGCTGGCAGCGTCATAACCTGACCGCTTTTCCCGCCAGGGCGTGATGCCAGATAGGCAGATAATACGGTTTCCTGCTGCTGATCAAACTCGCAATTGGCCAGGGATGCTTTTCCAGAACTAGCGCTCAACTCAATCTCCTCTCTCCATTTCAGGACAGATACAAAAAAAGGCGCAAATCATCGCATCATCAACAGAGTCCATCAATATCCCTGCCACAAAGATGACGTAAATTTTATAATTGTTTTTCATAAACGGCCGTTTGCCTGTTTAGAGGACAACGACCTGTATTTCCTGGTGGTTGATGACAGTTCAGCCAGTTTCTGCAAATGGCGTTTGGTTTTCTGGTGCTTTATTAGATAACTCTTTAGTTTAAAGCTCTTTTCGCACAACTCACACTTAAAGGTACCATCCTCACCGGCATGCATGAGACTATGTTTTCTCAGGCTATTGGCGAGTCTGAAGCGCTTTTTGCAAACCTTGCACGTATAGGGCCTCTCGCCGGTATGGATGCGGGTATGTTGTGTCAGGCCAGTGGCCATACTGAAGCTCATGTCACACACCTCGCACTTATAGGGCCTTTCGCCGGTATGGATGCGGGTATGTTTTTTCAGGTCACTTCTTTGGGTAAAGCGCTTGTCACAATGATCGCACTTATAGGGTTTCACGCCATTATGGCGGCGGGTATGTATTTTCAGGTTACTGGAATGAGTGAAGCTCCTTTTGCATAACTGACACTTATAGGGCTTTACGCCCTTGTGTATACGCATGTGATTTGTCAGATTCACCTTTCGATTAAAGCGCTTCTCACATTGACGGCACTGAAAAGACTTCGTGACAGTGTGCAAGACCTTTGTTGAATTTTCTATCTGAGCACCCGGTTCATTCATTTTTATTTCTGTGAAAATATCACCATTTCCGGATTTATCACAATTTTCGAGGTGCGAAGATGGTGGACGTTTATTTACCTCACTATCTGCGGACGTATGGTAAAGATCATCAGGCTTAGGAAATAGCGGAGGGGTCTTCTTAATTTTTGGCCAAATGGGTGAATCAAAAACACCGTATCGTTCGATCACTTTAGCAATATAGCCAGAATCAACCGACTCAATCACTTTAACTTTTTTATCACAGAAGATCCCATTTTTTACTCCAATTTCTTTTGCATCACATATTGTTGTTTCAGTGAGCCAGTTAAAATCCTCAGGGGAAAAAAAAAGGTAATGAGAAAATGGGTCCATTTTTGTACTTTATTACCTAATTGTTTTCGATAGATCTGCCATTTGACCAATTTTCCAAGAAAAAATTCCTTCATTCCAAATTTTTTAACATTTGTCACAACCAGGCATAAGGACTTGCCAGGAACCTGTTTGCTCTTTACAGGGCGGCCAAGTAAAACAATTACATTTACCCTCTGAGATAACCGACAGTTCTCCATAATTTTTGACCGATCTAACGGGGCTCCCGGACAGGCAAAGCAGGTTTTACCGTTTGCCTGTCCAGAGGACAGCGACTGGGAGCCTGTCGGTCAGGTTGATGACAGTTCAGCCAGTGTCTGCAAGTGGCGTTTAGATTTCTGGTGCTTTGTTAGATCATTTTTTATTGCATAGCTTATTTCGCACACCTCACACTTAAAGGGCTTCTCACTGGAGTGGAGGCGGCGGTTGTGGTCAATCAGGCCACTTTTCTGGATATAGCTTTTATCGCACAACTGACACTTATAGGGTCTCACGCCGTCATGGATACGGGTATGCAATTTCAGGCCACGGGCTTCACTGAAACTCTCTTTGCACACCCCACACTTAAAGGGCCTCGCGCTGGAATGGGTGCTGGCATGTCTTTTCAGGCCAGCGCTTTGGGCAAAGCCCTTGTCGCATAGCTCACACTTATAGGGTTTCTCGCCAGTATGGGCGCGGGTATGTATTTTCAGGCTAAAGGCATACCCGAAGCTCTTTTCGCATACATTACACTTAAAGGGCTTTTCGCCAGTGTGTACACGACTATGTTCTTCCAGATCCCACTTTCGTTTATAGCGCTTGTCACATTGATTACACTGAAAATACTTCTTGACAGTGTGCAAGACCTTTGTTGAATTTTCTATCTGAGCATCCGGTTCATTCAGTTTTGTTTCTATGGAAATATCAATATTGCCAGATTTATTACAATTTTCGTGGTTCGAAAATAGTGGGCGTTTATTTCCTTCGCTATTAGCAGACGTAGAGACAATATCATCAAACTTAGGAAACATTGGAGAAGTCTTCTCCATTACTGAGCGAATGGGCGAATCAAAAACATCTTTTCGTTTGATCATTTCAGTAACATAGCCAGAACCAGCCGATTCAGTTGCTTTAACTTTTTTATTATAAAAAAGCCCATTTGTTATTCCGATCTCTTTGGTATCACATGTTGTTGTTTCAGTGGGCCAACCAAAAGTATCAGGGGAAAAAAAAAGGTAATCAGAAAATGGATTCATTTTTTTGTACTTTATTACTAAATTGTTTTCAATGTATTCAGTATTTGACCACTTTCCCAAGACAAAATTCCCTCATTCCAAATTTTTTTAACATTTTATTCAATACCGATTCTGAACCGGGAAAGCGTTGCCGAATGGCGATGAAGTGCGCTTTCCATGCTGCAACTGTTTTGCACAGTCGCAGTCATTTTCCCATTGATATGAAAATATCTCGGCATATACCTACAAAATGCTATTTCCAGCAGGCTCATCGTGTTTAACCACACAGTACGTGAGACTTTCCCTGTCAGTAACTCCTGACTTCCGAATGAAAACCGCGCTTTCCCATGCAGATTTACGTTTTGTCAATATTGCAGAATCAAACAGTTTAGTAGATCATAGCCCCCGCAAAACACCACATCATATAGTGCCAACCAGGCACGCATACCACTACCTGTAGATATTCCTCCCGAAAAGGCGCAATATCTCATTACTCTATTTGTCCGGAGACCCACCATGACTGAGATCATCAAACGCGATGGTTCACGCCAGCCTTTTGATGCACCACGCATCGTAAAAGCCGTTGCCAGCGCCCTCAATGATGCTCAGATCAAAGACCATGACTTTGCTGAGTACGTTGCGAAAAAAGTAGCCAGCACCGTGGAAGGTCTGGAACTGGTGGATATCTATGATATTCAGGATCAGGTAGAGCACCTGATGATGAGCAGCGAATACCATAACGCTGCCCGCAAATACATTGAATATCGTCAGATCCGGGATATTGAACGTGAGTCTCGTAATGCCCTGAGCCGGGACATTCTGAGCATTATCAACCAGGATAATGAAGAGCTGCTCAACGAAAACGCCAACAAAGACAGTAAAATCATCCCCACCCAACGGGACCTTCTGGCCGGTGTGGTCGCCAGGCACTACGCCAAACAGCATATTCTGCCAAAGCATATTACTGCGGCCCATGACCGTGGCGAAATCCATTACCACGACCTGGACTACGCGCCCTTCTTCCCAATGTTCAACTGCATGTTGATCGATATTGAAGGAATGATGACCAACGGTTTCCGCATGGGTAATGCGGAAATTGAAACGCCCAAATCAATCACTACCGCAGCGGCCATCACAGCCCAGATCATTGCCCAGGTTTCCAGCCATATCTATGGCGGCACCAGTATCAATGAGATTGACCGTATTCACGCACCTTACGTACGCAAAACCTTTGAAAAGCACCTGCAGCAAGGTATGCGCTGGATCCATGATGAAGGGAAAGCCCGTGAATACGCCATGGAAATGACCGAAAAGGATTGCTATGACGCCTACCAGGCACTGGAGTATGAGGTAAATACCCTGCACACCGCCAATGGTCAGACGCCGTTTGTCACCTTTGGCTTTGGTCTGGGTACCAGTTGGGAAGAGCGCCTGGTGCAGCAGTCCATTCTGAAAAACCGGATTCGCGGTCTGGGCAGAAACTGCAAGACACCGGTCTTTCCAAAACTGGTCTTTGCCATCAGAAAAGGGGTGAACTTCAGCCCTGAAGATCCGAACTACGACATCAAGCAGCTGGCACTGGAGTGTGCCAGCAAACGGATGTACCCGGACATTCTCAACTATGACAAGCTGGTTGAAGTGACCGGAAGCTTTAAAACACCCATGGGCTGTCGTTCATTCCTGGGGGTTTATGAAGAAGACGGCAAGATGATTCACGATGGCCGTAATAACCTGGGGGTCGTCTCACTCAACCTGCCCCGCATAGCAATTGAAAGTAAATGCAGTGAAGAGACCTTCTACCAGCTGCTGGAACAGCGTCTGCAGCTGGCGAAAGAAGCCCTGATGACCCGGATCCAGCGTCTGGACAGTGTCCGTGCACGGGTAGCGCCGATTCTTTATGTGGAAGGTGCCTGTGGTGTTCGCCTGAAGCCCGATGACAAGATCAGCGATATTTTCAAAAATGGCCGCGCCTCCATCTCCCTTGGCTATATCGGTATCCATGAGACGATCAATGCCCTTTATGGTGGCAAAAATGGTTCTGGTGATCTGTACGACAGTGAAGAGCTGCGCCAGAAAGCCGTTGCCATTGTGGAAACCATGCGTGCCGCGGTGAATAAGTGGAAACAGGAAACCGGCTACGGTTTCAGCCTCTACTCAACCCCGAGTGAAAGCCTGTGTGACCGTTTCTGCCGTCTGGACAAAAAGAAATTTGGTGTTATTCAAGGCGTGACTGAAAAAGGCTACTACACCAACTCTTTCCATCTGGATGTGGAAAAGAAGGTCAACCCATACGACAAGGTCGACTTTGAACAGGTATACCCCAAACACGCCAGCGGTGGCTTCATCTGTTACGGTGAGTACCCGAACATGGTCAACAACCTGAAGGCTCTGGAAAACGTTTGGGACTACACCTACGACAAGGTCCCATACTACGGCACCAATACACCCAATGACTCCTGCTACAGCTGTGATTATGAAGGTGAGTTCAACGCCACCAGCCGTGGTTTTGAGTGCCCGCAGTGCAAAAACCGTGACTCCGACAAGATGTCCGTTACCCGTCGTGTTTGTGGCTACCTGGGTCAACCGAACAGCCGCCCGTTTATTAAAGGTAAGCAGGAAGAAGTGGTTCGTCGGGTGAAGCACCTCTGATACGGCTGCCTGTTCCCACGCTCTGCGTGGGAACAGGCACCACAGGTACCATGGAAAAGCAAAGAGCATGAACTATCTCCAGTACTATCCAATCGATGTGGTCAATGGTGAAGGCACCCGCTGCACCCTGTTTGTCAGTGGCTGTGAACACCGCTGCCAAGGCTGCCATAACGCCACCACCTGGGATGCCCGCAAGGGAACCCCTTTTGACCAGGCCATGGAAGACCGGATTATTGCCGACCTTGGGGATTCCCGCATCAAACGGGATGGGCTGTCGCTGTCCGGCGGAGACCCACTGTTTCCCGGCAATCTATCCGGCATACTGAAGCTGGTTCAGCGGGTAAAAGCCGAATATCCGCAGAAAAATATCTGGCTCTGGACTGGCTACACGCTGGAAGAGCTCAGCCAGGCTCAACAAAACGTTGTGCAATACATTGATGTGCTGATTGATGGACGCTTTGAGCTGGATAAGAGAGATCTGTCACTGCCCTGGCGGGGCAGCAGCAATCAGAGAATAATTGATATTAATAATACACTGAGACAGATTACTTAAAGAAAATGAAACTTTGGGATCAAAATTTAGTCTATTGAGAGTAAATCAAGAATTTAAATACCTAAATATGATTCCCAATTCCAATTTAAATATCGCTCCTGACAGTACTGCTTCTAGCAGAAATGCTTCTAGCAGTAATGCTTCTAACAATATTGGACGATCTAATGAAGACCCGAATACTGATGCCCTGGCTTCATGGCTGGATCGTACCTTACAGGCCGTTTTTGAGGCTGACCCCAACATACCCAGAACCATAACTTATGAAATGAGAGCAACTGATGGTGCCTACCTGCGCGGAACCCGCCATTTATTAAATCCTGTTGCTCCCATGCCAGAATCTACTGCTGCACAAAACCCGGAACCTGTTCCACAACAAGAAACGTCGGATGCAAGTAAGGCTCAACCACCCACCGATGCACAATGCTCTGTCTGCCTGAGTGATTTTCAAAGTGCACCAGAAGCAGCATTTATCCCCGGATGTGAAACAGCAACGTGGATTCACTCTGACTGCCTGGCACAGCACACTCAATATCGAATCGCAGACCCCATAACAAATGATGAAACAAATGGCGTTGGCATAGCCTGCCCAACGTGCGATTCGTCCAAACACCACTCCATACCCGTCGACAAGCTTGCTCCACAGATATCATCCCCGGAATGTTTGCAGATGCTGCAAGATTTCCACCTGCAATCACAACTCCGAATTTTTGCCCGGGATCCGTTTTCCCCATTGCTTGGCCCTGTAGTGACAAAAAATGCTACATGCCGAGACTGCAATGAACAGTATTTTGTCAATCTGAGAGAGCCTGAACAGGCTGTAATCAGCTGCTCTGGACAAATTTACAAACGCAATATTGGTTACGTACCCTGTACTCGCAAGTTTTGCGCAAACTGTGAAGAAAAGCCCCATTTCAATAAGAGTTGTGATGAAGCACATATCATAAATCAGGAACAGCGGCTTTCTGATTTGAATGCAAAACTGCAGGTCTACCAGATGGCCCAGGCGGATGACAGTAGATTCAGGCCATGCCCGAAATGTGATAACCTCATTGAGAGATCTTCAGGCTGTAATCACATTCGACGGTCAGGCCTCCATGCACGTCAGAATGCAGCCGCAGATGCCAGTTTTTGTGACCATGACATTTGCTTTGAGTGCCTTAAAGATTGGAATGAGGCAGAACGTATTCAAAAACGAGGCATATTCAAAGTAAAATGCCATGATTTTTACCATTGTAATGACGCCGGGAACCGTCAACATCTTTACGCCAGAAAAATTGCGGATTTAAACCAGGACATTCAAATTCTGAGAGGGAGGAGGGCTCCACAACCCCCCTTACACAGATTAAACAGATTTTTCTCTGGCAACAGATCCTCCGCTGGCAGTTGATTTATTCTGCCAGCTTTAACCAACCGCCAGCCAGATACCCACCCCCATCATCATAGAACCGGCAATCCGGTTCAACACCCGGACATTACCGCTTTTCTGCAGGAAATGTCGCAGCGTTCTGCCACCGGCTGCGTATATATTCAGGCAGATAAATTCAATAACCAGAATAATGGCCACCAGAATAATCAGCTGTGGAGTCAGCGGCTGATCTGCTGAAATAAAGGGTGGTAGCAATGAGATAAAGAATGCCCATCCTTTGGGATTCGCTACCGCAGTAAAAAACCCCTGAATCATAAGCTCTCTGGCACCCGTCTCTTTTGGTTGCAGCCCCTCATGAGGAATGGCCATTTTCCCCCTGGACAACCACATCTGCCCCCCGAGGTAAAACAGATACACCCCCCCCAGCCATTTAAACACCGTAAAAGCGGCTGGATAGTTCAGCATCACCGCAGCCACACCGACCACGGCAAGCACGGCAATAAGCCCAACGCCCAACAGTTCTCCCAACATCATCCACAGCGCCCGGCGAATACCCACAGTCATACCCAGCGTCATGGCCAGGGTCATGCACATGCCCGGGGTGGCAGACACAAATAAAAACGTAGGAACAAACAGAACCAGCAGGGATAAATTGACCATATTTAACTCAATTCCAAAGGCATCCATTTGCCCAACGGCTTATCGTCTTAAAATAGCTATCCATCGTCCGATATTCAGCAAGCTTGCCAGTGCCGCAGCAACATAGGTCATTGCCGCGGCTTTCAGGACCTTTCTCGCCCCCGGTAGATCGTCTCTGGCAAGATACCCTTCCTCCAGAATTGGCAGGGCCTTGTTAAAACTGGCATCCATCTCAATGGGCAGGTTCATCAATTGCACCCAGAGTGAGGCAATCATCCCGGAAGCGCCCAATAGCAAAGTGATCAGGGTACTCTGGGGAAGCCGGGTGAATAAGAAAATAAAAGGCGTCACCATCAGGGCCATAACGCTGAACCGCTCAATCATCATGGCCATTTTTACCCGCTTCTGACGGCGCATAAACCCGGGGTGCTGCTCCTGATGCTGCAAGGCATGGCTGACTTCATGGGCAGCAACGGCAACAGCAGCGATGGTTTTCCCCCGATAGTGCCATGAGGAGAGCGAAACTACCCGGTTTTCCGGATCATAATAATCCTCACCTTCCTGACCTTCACGAACGGATACGCCATCCAATTGGAATCGTTCAATCAGGTGCTGTGCCAGCTCGCCGCCGGTGCCCTGAAGATCCGGTCGGTCTCTGCCATATTTACGGAACGTATGCCTGACCCAGAACTGGGGACCAAAAACCAGGACCAGAATCACCAGCAATAACAGAATCAGAGGCATTTAATCCCGATCCTCAGTCTCCAGTCGGTCGATCTCTTCCCGAAACTCATTCAGATCCTTGAAATGACGATAGACGGAAGCAAAACGGATATAGGCCACCTCATCCAGCTGCTTTAATTCGCGCATAACCTCTTCACCCAGAATCCGGGAACTGACTTCCCTCTCCCCCATGGCCCGCAGGCGATGAGTAATGCGGCTCACCGCTTCTTCCAGCTGCTCAACGCCTACCGGCCTTTTTTCCAGGGCACGGGACATGCCCGCCCGCAGCTTATCTTCATTAAAAGGTTCACGGGTACCATCCCGTTTCACCAGCCTCGGCATCAGCAGTTCTGCTGTTTCATAACTGGTGAAACGTTCAATGCAGGACAGGCATTCGCGACGCCTGCGCACCTGGCTGCCTTCTGCAACCAGACGCGAGTCGATCACTTTTGTTTCAGCAGCACCACAGAATGGACAATGCATTGAGCAAATTAATCCTTGAGTTTTTGAGGGGATCAGGGGACACCATTTGCTA
>NZ_JBLYNS010000080.1:0-23713 GCF_049310205.1 Endozoicomonas sp. ALC013
CTTCGCTATGGCCTGTAGCAGGTTGGCGATACCCTGGGCAGTAAATTGGTCTTTCTGTGCATTCACGTGGGGCAACAGCGCGGCCACGGCCTTTTTGAACCCTGGTGCTTGCTCCTGCCCGTTATCTACCAGTTTCGCCATGGCCCACAGCAGGTTGGTGATATGCTGTGGTTTAAAGTTAGCTTTTGGTACGGTCACGCAGGGCAACAGCGCAGCTACAGCTTCGTTGAACTCTGGTGTCTGCTCGTAGCAGTTGTCCACCAGTTTCGCCATGGCCCACAGCAGGTTGGTGATTTCCTGAGGTTTAAAGTTAGCTCTCTGTGCGTTCACGTGGGGCAACAGCGTGGCTACGGTCTCGGTGAGATCTGGTGTCTGCTCCTGCCCTTTGTCCTCCAGTTTTGCCATGGCCCACAGCAGGTTGGCGATATGCTGAGGACTAAACTGGTCTTTCTGTGCGTTTACGTGGGGCAAAAGCGTGACCACGGCCTTGTTGAAATCTGGTGTCCGCTCCAGCCCGTTGTCCTCCAGTTTTGCCATGGCCCACAGCAGGTTGGCGATATGCTGAGGAATAAACCAGTCTTTCTGTGCGTTCACGTGGGGCAACAGCGCGGCCAGGGCCTCGTTGAACTCTGGTGTCAGTTCCTGCCCGTTGTCCACCAGTTTCGCCATGGCCCACAGCAGGTTAACGATACCCTGTGGTTTAAAGTTAGTTTTTTGTGCGTTCACAAGGGGCAACAGGGCGGCCACGGCCTCGTTGAGACCTGGTGTCCGCTCCTGCCCTTTGTCCACCAGTTTCGCCATGGCCCACATCTGGTTGGAGATTTCCTGGGCATTAAATTGGTTTTTCTGTGCGTTCACGTGGGGCAACAACACGGCCACAGTCTCTTTGAGCCCTGGTACCCACTTCCGATCGTTGTCCATCAGTTTCGCCATGGACCACAGCAGGCTAGTGATTTCCTGTGGTTTAAAGTCAGCTTTCTGTGCGTTCACGCTGGGCAACAGCGTGGACACGGTCTCGTTGAGCTCTGGTGTCCGCTCCTGCTCGATGTCCACCAGTTTCGCCATGGCCCACAGCAGGTTGGCGATTCCCTGAGGAATAAATTGTTTTTTCTGTGCGTTCACATGGGGCAACAACACGGCCACGGCCTCTTTGAGCTCTGGTATCGGGTTCTGCCCGCTGTCCACCAGTTTCGCCATGACCCACATCAGGTTGGCGGTTCCATGGGCATCAATATCCCTGGCGGGAGGTTTTTGCTTGCACTTGAATATTATTGCATCCAGTAGCGTCGATAATAAGGCAGCTTGAGTACGCCTGACACGCTCATCCATGGGTTTATGAGGGGTAAAAACCCCCGCTGAAGTCAATGAGTGCAGTGTTGTCGTCAGGCTTCGCCAATTCCAGCTCCGTGTTGCTGTGAAATTTTGCAGTAAACGCATCAGCTGGCTTTGTTCCGCTCGATTTAAAGGCCTTTTAGACGCTGACGTGTATTTTTTAATTGTACTGGCATATAGGCCGTGATCTCTCCCATCATAGCGATGACCGAAACGATCCGATTTACTCACCAGATCATCCATTATTTCCTGTTTGATGAGGGCATGAAAATTTTGAGCAGGGTGTACTGAACGGCGCAGTAGATGTTGAGAAGAGCGTGTGTCAGAAGAATGGTAAAATTCATTGCGACCCGGTGCAGTGCGGGTGGGATGATTCCATTGCCTGACTGTGGCATGTCGGTATCGCCCATGCCTTGAAGAAGGGGCACGGCCATTCGGTTGGTTGTAACCGTTATCTGATCTTGTGTATTGACCACTGATACCAGCATAACTTCTATCCATAATTATATTTCATTAATTCATGAAAATATAAAAAGCAGACTGCTGTTCTGCCCAGAAGTTCATTGTGCGGCAAAGTTTACTTGAGTCATGATGGGAGGAAGGCGATTACTGGCTGTTTGTTTTCTTCCTCTTTGCCGGGCTGGTTTGCTCTGCTAAATGTTCTTCGGTAGTTACGTATGCAGCACCTGCCCACGCTCTTTTAAGTGATACAAAGCCATGCCCCTGTGGCGGGATGCCTATCCTGATCTTTATTTGATCAATACAGGGTTTCATTAAATCGTTGTTCAAAAGCTGGTTAGTCGGGATTTCAATGACCTCAAATCCTGCTTTTTGCAGCAGTGCGATTTTCAGCAGAGTCGAACCCTTCCTCGTTTTGAAATCACCACCCACGTAATGAGAGGGGCCCTGAACTTCAATCACCATGTTGTGATCTGGCAGAAGCAGGTCAACCGGAGGTAATGAGTTCAGACTTTTTTCCTCTTCGATCTTCAAAGATGGAATAGATGATTTTAGTTGATCGCGGAAGTCGACCTGGGTTTTTGAAATGTTTGTGTGGTAATGGCGAACGACCGGGCAGGCTCTGCCAAGCCAACTTGCGGCCATGAACATAATGGATTGATCCTCTTGATTATCTGGCGAGGTATTTTTCAGGCGAGTAAACAAGTCATCCATGTGCTTTTTAAACACATTATTTTTATTGCCATTGGAGTCTAGAGACAACCTGGCACAGCATACCATGACTCCCCAGAGAGACATCGATATCTCTTCCTGAGAAAACTGCAGGTGCTTGTTGATTCGATAGACAAGCGATTCGAACGTAGAGGTAGCCAGGTTCAGCTCAATGAGTTCACCCAGTTTGGCCGTGGCCCACAGCAGGTTGGCAATACCCTGGGCAGTAAATTGGTCTTCCAGTGCGTTCACCCGGGGCAACAGAGCGGCCACGGCCTCGTTGAGCCCTGGTGTCTGCTCCTGCCCGTTATCCACCAGTTTCGCCATGGCCCACAGCAGGTTGGTGATTTCCTGTGGGTTAAAGTTAGCTTTTTGTGCGATCACGCAGATCAACAGCGCAGCCACCGCTTCGTTGAACTCTGGTGTCTGCTCCAGCCCGTTATCCACCAGTTTTGCCATGGCCCACAGCAGGTTGGCAATTTCCTGTGGGTTAAAGTTAGCTTTTTGTACGATCACGCAGATCAACAGCGTAGCCACCCCTTCGTTGAACTCTGGTGTCTGTTCGTACCCGTTGTCCACCAGTTTTGCCATGGCCCACACCAGGTTGGCGATATGCTGGGGAATAAATTGGTCTTTCTGTGCATTCACGTGGGGCATCAGCGCGAGCATAGCATCTTTGCGCTCCGGTGTTCGCTCCAGCCCGCTGTCCTCCAGTTTCGCCATGGCCCACAGCAGGTTGGCGATATCCTGGGCATTAAATTGTTCTTTCTGTACGTTTACGTGGGGCAACAGCGCAGCCAGAGCCTCTTTGAGCACTGGTGTCCGCTCCAGCCCGTTGTCCACCAGTTTCGCCATGGACCACAGCAGGTTGGTGATTTCCTGTGGGTTAAAGTTAGCTTTTTGTTGGATCACGCAGGGCAACAGCGCAGCCACCGTTTCGTTGAACTCTGGTGTCTGTTCGTACCCGTTGTCCACCAGTTTTGCCATGGCCCACAGGAGGTTGGTGATTTCCTGTGGTCTAAAGTTTGTTTTCTGTGCGTTCACGTGGGGCAGCAGCGCGGCCACGGTCTTGTTGAACTCTGCTGTCCACTCCTGTCCGTTGTCCACCAGTTTCGCCATGGCCCACAGCAGGTTGGCAATGCCCTGGGCCTTAAATTGGTTTTTCTGTGCGTTCACGTGGGGCAACAGCGCGACAACGGCCTCGTTGAACTCTGGTGTCCGTTCCTGCCCGTTGTCCATCAGTTTTGCCATGGCCCACAGCAGGTTGGCGACACCCTGTGCATCAATATCCCTGGCTGGAGGTTTTTGGTTGCAGTTAAATATTATTGAATCAAATAGCGTTGACAATAAGTTAGCCTGGGCAAGTTTAACTCGCTCATCCATGGGTTTATGAAGAGTAAAAACACCCGCTGAAGTCAATGAGTGAAATGTTGTCGTCAGGCTCAGCCAATTCCAGCCCCGTGTTGCTGTGAAATTTTGCAGCAAACGCATCAGCTGGCTTTGTTCTGTTCGATTTAACGGTCTTTTAGAAGCTGACGTGTATTTTTTAATTGAACTGGCATATTGCCCGTGATTTCTCCCATCGTAGCGATGACCAAAACGATTAGATTTACTCACCAGATCTGCCATTATTTCCTGTTTGATAAGGTCATTAAAATTCTGAGCGGGGATCACTGAACGGCACAGTAGATTTTGAGAAGGGTATGCGCCAGAGAAATGATAAAATTCATTATGCCCCGGGGTAGTGCGGGGTGGATTATCCCACCATTCGACTGTGCCCTGTCTATATTGCACGCGCCTTGAAGAAGCGTCATGGGTATCCGGTTGGTTGGCATGATTATCTGGTCTTGCGTATAAACCAAAGGTTCCAGCTGAGCTTCTATGCATATTTATATTTCATCAATTCATGAAAATATAAAAAACAGACTGCTATTCTGTGCAGAAGTTCATTTTACTGAAATGGTCCACCCTGGTCTTTATTTTCTCAATATATAGTTGCATTAAATAACGGTTACAAAGTGTATTAGCCGGGATTTCAACGACCTCAAATCCTGCTTTTTGCAGTAGTGCGATTTTAAGCAGAGTCGAACCTTTCCTGGTTTTTAAATCACCGCGCACGTAATGGGACAGTCCCTGAACTTCAATCACAATGTTGTGATCTGGCAGTAGCAGGTCAACGGGAGGCAATGAGTTCAGGCTCTTTTCTTCTTCAATCTTCAAAGAGGGAATGCATGACTGGAGTTGATTGCGGAAGTCGGTTTGAGGTCTTGACCTGATGGTCTGGTAATGGGGGACGAACGAACACTGTCTCCCAAGCCAACTGGCGGCCATGGCAATGATGGATTGATCCTCTTCATTGTCTGTGGAGGTATTTTCCAGACGAGTAAACAGGTTATCCATGTGCTTTTCAAGTCCGTTATTTTTATTGGCATTGGAGGCCAGAGACAACCGGGCACAGCATACCATTACTCCCCAAAGTGACATCAATATATCTTGTTGAGAGAGCCGGGGGTTGTCACTGATTCGGTGGACAAGTGATTTGAACGTGGAGGTAAACAGGGGCAGCTCAACGAGCTCACCCAGCTTCGCCGTGGCCCACAGCAGGTTGGCGATTTCCTGTGGTTTAAAGTTGGTTTTCTGTGCATTCACGTAGGGCAACAGCGCAGCCACGGCTTCGTTGAGCTCAGCTGTCTGCTCCTGACTGTTGTCCACCAGTTTCGCCATGGCCCACAGCTGGTTGGCGATTTCCTGCGGTATAAAGTCAGCTTTCCGTGCGATCACGTGGGGCAACAGCGCGGCCACAGCCTCGTAGAACTCTGGTGTACACTCCTGCCCGTTATCCACCAGTTTCGCCATGGCCCACAGCAGGTTGGCGATTTCCTGTGGTTTAAAGCCAGCTTTCTGTGTAATCACGTGGGGCAACAGTGCGGCGACAGCCTCTTTAAACTCTGGTGTTTGCTCCTGCCCGTTATCCACCAGTTTCGCCAGAGCCCACAGCAGGTTGGCGATTTGCTGAGGAATAGGTTGGTCTTTCTGTGTTTTCACGTAGGACAACAGCGCGGCCACGGCTTTGTTGAGCATTGGTATCTGCCCCGGGCCGTTGACAACCTTCGCCATGGCCCACAGCAGGTTGGCGATTTCCTGTGGTAAAAAGTCAGCTTTCCGTGCGATCACGTGGGGCAACAGCGCGGCCATTGCTTCGTTGAGCTCAGGTGTCCGCTCCTGGCCGTTGTCCGTCAGTTTCGCCATAGCCCACAGCAGGTTGGTGATACCCTGTAGTTTAAAGTTGGCTTTCTGTGCGTTCACGAGGTGCAACAACACGGCGACGGCCTCTTTGAACTCTGGCGTCAGTATTTGACCGTTGCCCACCAGTTTCGCCATGGCCCACAGCAGGTTAGCGATATGCTGAGGATTAAATTGGTCTTTCTGTACGTTCACGTGCGGCAACAGCGCGTGAACGACCGCGTTCAGCCCGGGTGTCCATTCCTGCCCGTTGTCCACCAGTTTCGCCACGACCCACAGCAGGTTGGCAATGCCCTGAGCATTAAATTGGCTTTTCTTTGCGTTCACTTGAGGCAACAGCACGGCCACGGCCTCTTTGAGCCCTTGTCTTTGCTCTTGACCGTTGTCCAGTAGTTTCGTCATTGCCCACAGCAGGCTGACGAGTTCCTGTGGCTTAAAGTTAGTTTTCTGTGCGTTTACGTGGGGTAACAGTGCGGCCACAGCCTGTTTGAGCCATGGTGTCTGTTGCTGCCCGTTGTCCACCAGTTTCGCCATGGCCCACAGCAGGTTGGCGATATGCTGAGGAATAAAATGGTCTTGCTGTGCGTTTATACAGGGCTGCAGAGCGGCCACGGCCTCGTTGAGCTCGGGTGTCCACTCCTGGCCGTTGTCCACCAGTTTCGCCACGGCCCACAGCAGGTTGGCGATATTCTGAGGACTCAACTGGTCTTTCTGGGCATTCACATGGGGCAACAGCGCGGCCACGGCCTTTTTGATCTCTGCTGTCTGCTCCTGACCGTTGTCCACCAGTTTTGCCATGGCCCACAGCAGGTTGGCGAGATGCTGAGGAATAAATTGGTCTTTCTTTACGCTCAGATGGGGCATCAGCGCGGCCACGGCCTGTTTGAGCTCTGGTGTCTGCTTCTGCCCGCTGTCCACCAGTTTCGCGATGGCCCATAGCAGGTTGGTGATTCCGATGGCATCAATATCCCTGGCTTGAGGTTTTTGATGGCACTTGAATATTAATACATCAAGAAGCGTTGACAATAAGGCAGTTTGAGTACGCTTAACACACTCATTCATAGGGTTATGAGGGGTAAAAATACCTGCTGAAGTCAATGAATGAAATGTTGTCGTCAGGCTTCGCCAATTCCAGCTTCGTTTTATGGTAAAATTTTGCAGAAAACGTATCAGCTGGCTTTGTTCTGCTCGATTTAACGGTCTTTTAACAGTTAACGTGTATTTTTTAATTGAACTGGCATATTGACCATGACACCTCCCATCATAGCGATGACCAAAACGTTCAGATTGACGCACCAGATTATCTATTATTTCCTGGTTGATGAGGGCGTAAAAACCCTGGGCCAGGTTTACTGAACGACACTGTAGATGTTGAGAAAGGCATACGGCAGTGGATCGGTAAAATTGATTACACCCCGGTGTAGTGCGTTGAGTATTATCCCACTGTCTGACTGTGGCGTGTCTGTATCGTCCACGCCTTGATGAAGCGGCACGGTCATCTTGTTGGTTGTGACCATTACCTGATCTTGCGTAATGACCACTGATACCAGCAGAGCTTTTATCCATAATTATATTTCATCAATTCATGAGAATATAAAAAGCAGACTTCGGTGCTGTTCAGAAGTTCATTTTGCTTAATCTGCCAAAGGATCACCTGTGGATACGGACTAAAGTCTGGAAGCTCCCTCCCTGGTCTTTATTTGATCAATACATGGTTTTATTGAATCCTGGTCCCAAACCGTGTTAGCAGGGATTTCAATGACCTCAAATCCTGCTTTCTTCAGCAGTGCGATTTTCAGCAGAGTCGAACCATTCCTGGTTTTGAAATCACCACTCACGTAATGAAACGGTCCCTGAATTTCAATAACAATGTTGTGATCTGGCAGTAGCAGGTCAACCGGAGGCAGCGAGTTCAGACACTTTTCTTCTTCAATCTTCAAAGAGGGAATGCATGATTTGAGTTGATCGCGGAATTCGGCTTGAGGTTGTGACATGGTGCGCAGGTAATGGGGGACGATCGGACACGTTCTCCCAAGCCAACTTGCGGCCAGGGCAATGATGGATTGTTCATCTTCATTGTTTGGGGCGGTATTTTCCAGACGAGTAAACAGATCATCTATGTACTTTTCAATCACGCTATTTTGATTGGCGTTGGAGATCAGGGACAACCTGGCACACCATACCATTACTCCCCATAGAGACATCAATATGTCTTGCTGAGAGAGCTGAGGGTTTTCACTGATTCGGTAGACAAGAGATTCGAATGTAGAAGTCACCATATTCAGCTCAAGGAGTTCACCCGGTTTCGCCATGGCCCACAACAGATTGGCGATTTCCTGTGGATTAAAATTGGCTTTCAGTGCATTCACGAAGGGCAGCAGCGCGGCCATGGCCTCTTTCAACCTTGCTGTCTGCTCCTGCCCGTTGTCCGCCAGTTTCGCCGTGGCCCACAGCAGGTTGGCAATTTCCTGTGCGATAAAGTCAGCTTTCATGGCGTTCACGAGGGGCAATAGCACAGCCACGGCTTCGTTGAACTGCGCTGTCTGCTCCTGACCGTTGTCCACCAGTTTCGCTATGGCCCACAGCAGGTTGGCGATTTCCTGTGGTTTAAAGTCAGCTTTCTGTGCGATCACTTGGGGCAACAGCGCGGCTACAGCTTTGTAGAACTCTGGCGTCCACTCCTGTCCATTGTCCACCAGTTTCGCCATGGCCCACATCAAATTGGCGATATGCTGGGGAATAAATTGGTCTTTCTGTGCGTTCACGCAGGACAAAAGAGTGGCCACAGCCTCATTGAACTCTTGTGTCTTCTCCGGTCCGTTGTCCAACAGTTTCGCCAGGGCCCACAGCAGGTTGGCGACATGCTGAGGAATAAATTGGTCTTTCTGTGCCTTCACATAGGGCAACAGCGCAGTCATGGCTTCATTGAATTCGGGCACCCGCTCCTGCCCGTTGTCCGCCAGTTTCGCCATTGCCCACAGCAGGTTGGTGGTACCCTGTGGTTTAAAGTTAGCTTTCTGTACCTTCACATAGGGCAACAACGCGGTCACGGCTTCGTTGAGCTCGGGTGTCGGCTCCTGCCCGATGTCCGGCAGTTTCACCATAACCCAAAGCAGGTTTGCGATCCCCTGTGGTTTAAAGTTAGCTTTCTGTGCGTTCACGCAGGGCAACAACACGGCCACGGCTTCTTTGAATTCTGGTGTGCGCTTCAGGCCGTTGTCCACCAGTTTCACTATCGCCCACAGCAAGTTGGCGATGCCCTGGGGATTAAATTGGTCTTTCTGTGCGTTCACGTGGGGCAACAGCGCGTTCACGGCTTCATTGAACTCGGGCGTCCGTTTCTGGCCGTTGTCCGCCAGTTTCGCCATGGCCCACAGCAGGTTGGCGATGCGCTGGGCATTAAACTGGTCTTTCTGCGCATACACAAGAGGCAACAGCACGGCAACAGCCTCTTTGAGCCCTTGTGTTTGCCCTTGTCCGTTGTCCACCAGTTTCGCAATGGCCCAAAGCAGGTTGGTGATTTGCTGTAGGTTAAAGTCAGCTTTCTTTGCGTTCACCCGGTGCAACAGCGTGGCCACGGCCTCTTTGAGTCCTGGTATCCGCTCTTGCCCGTTGTCAACCAGTTTCGCCATGGACCACAACAGGTTGGTGATACCCTGTGGTTTAAAATTAGTTTTCAGTACGTTTACGTGGGGCAACAGCGCGGCAACGGCCACGTTGAAATCTGTTGTTTGCGCCTGCCTGTTGTCCACCAGTTTTGCCATGGCCCATAGCAGGTTGGCGATTCCCATGTCATCAATATCCCTGGCTTGAGGTTTTTGGTTGCACTTGAATGTTATTGCATCAAGTAGCGTTGACAACAAGTGAGCTTGAGTAAGTTTAATACGCTCATCCATGGGTTTATGATGGGTAAACACGCCCGATGAAGTAAACGAATGAAATGTTGTCGTCAGGCTTCGCCAATTCCAGCTTCGTGTTGCGGTAAAATTTTGCAGCAAACGTATCAGCTGGCTTTGTTCAGCTCGATTTAACGGTCTTTTAGCAGCTGACGTGTATTTTTTAATTGAATTGGCATATTGCCCGTGATGTCTCCCATCATAGCGATGACCGAAATAATCCGATTTACTCACCAGATCATCCATTATTTCCTGTTTGATGAGGTCATTAAAATCTTGCGCAGGGTTTACTGAACGATGCTGTAGAGAAGAACATGCGGCAGAAGAATGGTAAAACTCGTTACGCTCCGGGGTAGAGCGGGGGGCATTATCCCACTGTCTGACTGTGGCATGTATATATCGTCCAAGCCTTGAAGAAGCGGCATGGTCATCTGGTTGGTTGTGACCATTACCTGGTCTTGCGTATTTACCACTGATACCAGCAGAGATTTTATGCATATATATTTCATTAATTCATGAGAATATAAAAAACAGACTGCTCTGCTGTTCAGAAGTTCATTTTATTGAAAATGTCTATCCTGGTCTTTATGTGATCAACACATAGTTTGATTAAATTCCGGTTCCAAAGCTGGTTAACCGGGATTTCAATGACCTCAAATCCTGCTTTTTGCAGCAGTGCGATTTTCAGCAGAGTCGAACCATTCCTGGTTGTGAAATCACCATTCACGTAATGAGTCGGTCCCTGAATTTCAATAACCATGTTGAGATCTGGCAGTAGCAGGTCAACCGGCGGTAATAGGTTAAGGCTCTTTTCTTGTACGATCTTCAAGGAGGGAATGTGTGATTGGAGCTGACCGCAGAAGTTGGTTTGAGGTGTTGACATGGTGGTCTGGTAATGGGGAACGACCGGACACTCTCTCCCAAGCCAACTTGCCGCCATGGCAATGATGGATAGATCCTCATCATTGTCTGGGGTGGCATTTTCCAGGC
Source organism: Endozoicomonas sp. ALC013 (assembly GCF_049310205.1). NCBI lineage: Bacteria > Pseudomonadati > Pseudomonadota > Gammaproteobacteria > Oceanospirillales > Endozoicomonadaceae > Endozoicomonas > Endozoicomonas sp. ALC013. Next base: position 10,632 of record NZ_JBLYNS010000080.1, read on the forward strand.
GAGTAAACAGGTCATCCATGTGCTGTTCAAGCACGTTATTTTTATTGGCAGTGGAGATCAGAGACAACCTGGCACAGCAAACCATTACTCCCCAGAGTGACATCAATATCGCTCGCTGAGAGAGTTGAGGGTTGTCGCTGATGCGGTAGACCAGCGATTCAAACATAGAGGAAACTGTGTTCAGGTTAATCAGTTCACCCAGTTTCGCCAGGGCCCACAGCAGATTGGCGATTTCCAGTGGTTTAAAGTTAGCTTTCTGTGCAATCGCGCTGGGCAACAGTGCGGCCACGGTCTCTATAAGATCTGGCGTCTGCTCCTGCCTGTTATCCACCAGTTTCACCATGGCCCACAGCAGGTTGGCAATACTCTGGGCATTAAACTGGTCTTTCTGTGCGTTCACGTGGGGCAGCAGCGCCGCCAGGGACTCGTTGAGCTCTGGTATCCACCCCTGCCCGCTGTCCACCAGTTTCGCCATGGCACACACCAGGATGGTGATTTCCGGTGGTTTAAAGTTAGCTTTCTGTCTGTTTACCAGGGGCAACAGCGCGGCCACAGCTTCTTTGAACGCTGGTGTCCACTCCTGCCCGTTGTCCACCAGTTTTACGATGGCCCACAGCAGGTTGGTGATTTCCTGTGGTTTAAAGTCAGCTTTCTGTGCAATTACGTGGAGCAACAGGGCAACCACTGGCTCTTTGAACTCTGGTGTCTGCTCCTGCCCGTTGTCCACCAGTTTTGCCATGGCCCACAGCAGGTTGGCGATATGCTGAGGAATAAATTGGTCTTTCAGTGCGTTCACGCGGGGAAACAGCGCGGCCACACCCTCGTTGAGTTCGGATGTTCGCTCCTGTCCATGCTCAACCAGTTTCGCCACGGCCCACAGCAGATTGACGATGCCCTGCGCATTAAATTGTTCTTTCTGTGCGTTCAAATGAGGCAACAGCGTGGCCACGGCGTCTTTAAGCCCTTGTGTTCGCTCCTGTCCGTTGTCCACCAGTTTCGCCATGGCCCACAGCAGGTTGCTGATTTGCTGTGGGGTAAGGTTGGCTTTCTGTGCGTTCACATGTGGCAATATTGTGGCTACAGCCTCTTTGAGCCCTGGTACCTGCTCTTGCCCGTTGTCCACCAGTTTCGCCATGGCCCACAGCAGGTTGGCGATACCCTGTGGTTTAAAGTTAGCTTTCTGAGCGTTTACGCAGGGCAACAGAGCGACCAGAGCCTCTTTCAGCCCCGGTATTTGCTCCTGCCTTTTCTCCACCAGTTTCGCCATGGCCCACAGTAGGTTGGCGATATCCTGCGGATTAAATTGGCCTTTCTGCGTGTTCACACAGGGCAACAGCGCGGACACGGCCTTGTTGAAAGCTGGTGTCTGCTCCTGGCTGTTGTCCACCAGTTTTGCAATGGCCCAGAGCAAGTTGGCGACTCCCCGCGGAAAAAATTGGTCTTTGTGTCTGTTCACGTTGGGCAACAGCGCAGCTATGGCCTCTTTCAGTCGAGGTGTCCGTTCCTGCCCGTTGTCCACCAGTTTCGCCATGGCCCACAGAAGGTTGGTGATTTCCTGCAGATTGAAGTTAGCTTTCTGTGCGTTCACCTGAGACAACACCGCGGCCACGGCCCTTTTGAGCTCTCGTGTTTGCTCCAGCTCGTTGTCCACCAGTTTTGCCATGGCCCACAGCAGATTTGCGATTTCCTGTCGTTTAAAGTTGGCTTTCTGTGCATTTACATTGGGCAACAGCGCAACCACGGCCTCTTTGAACTCTGGTGTCAGCCCCTGCTTGTTGTCCACAAGTTTTGCTATGGCCCACAGCAGGTTGGCGATATGTTGAGGAATAAATTGGTTTTTCTGAGCGTTCACGCGGGGCAGCAGGGCGGCCAGGGCCTTGTTGAGCTCTGGTATTCGCTCCAGTCCGTTGTCCACCAGTTTCGCCATGGCCCACAGAATGTTCGTAATATTCTGGCCGGTAAATTGGTTTTTCTGTGCGTTCAAACAGGGCAACAGCGAAGCAAGGGCCGCTTTGAACTCTGGTGTCTGCTCCTGCCCGTTGTCCACCAGTTTTGCCAGGGCCCAGAACAGGTTGGCAATATGCTGAGGAATAAATTGGTCTTTCTGTGCGCTCATCCAGGGTAACAGTGTGGCTACGGCCTCGTTGAACTCTGGTATCCAAGCCTGCCCGTTGCCCACCAGTTTCGCCATGGCCCACAACAGGTTGGCGATACCTCGGGCATCAATTTCCCTGGCTTGAGGCATTTGATTGCACTTGAATATTATGGCATCCAGTAGAGAGGACAATAAGGCCGTTTGAGTGAGCTGAACATGCTCATTCATTGGGTTATGAGGGGTAAAAACACCCGCTGAAGTCAATGAATGAATTGTTGTCGTCAGGCTTAGCCAATTCCAGCTGCGCGTTACGGTAAAATTTTGCAGCAAACGAATCAGCTGGCTTTGTTCCGCTGGATTTAACGGTCGTTTAGCAGCTGACGTGTATTTTTTAATTGAACTGGCATAGTAACCATGATCTCTCCCATCATAGCGATGGCCGAAGCGAGCCGATTTACTCACCAGACCAGCCATTATTTCCTGTTTGATAAGGGCATTAAAATCCTGGGCAGGGTTTACTGAACGGCTCTGTAGATATTGAGAAGAGCGTGCGCCAGAAGCACGGTAAAATTTATTACTCCCCGGTGTAGTGGGGCGGGGGTTATCCCACGGTCTGACTGCAGAATGTTTATATCGCCCACGCCTTGAAGAAGCGGCCTGGTCATCCGGGCGGTTATAACCATTATCTGATCTTGCGCATTTACCACTGATACCAGCAGAGCTTCTATCCATAATTATATTTCATTGATTCATGAAAATATAAACAACAGACTGCTGTTCTGTTCAGAAGTTCATTTTGTTGAAATGGCCTATGAACGTAAACGAGTGGGGAAACCATCTACTTGCAAATCATCCGAGAGAAACAGTTACAACCTGTATTTTGGTTTGTCTGTTTGCTCCTCTAAATATTCTCAGGCAGTTAAATAACTTTGATCTGAGAGTTGCCATCTTTTATCGGCAGTCATGTTAGCCCAATCTGTCTCCCTCGCTGTTAAGTGATACAGTGCCCTCTCCCTTGAGCGGGACGTCTACCCTGGTTCTTATTTGATCAATGTATGGTTTCATTAAATCCGGTTTCCAAATTGTGTTAGCCGGGATTTCAATAACCTCAAATCCTGCCTTTTGCAGCAGTGCGATTTTCAGCATAGTCGCACTATTTCTGGTTTTGAAATCATCACTCACGTAATGAAACTGTCCCTGAACTTCAATAACGATGTTGTGATCCGGCAGAATCAGGTCAACCGGCGGTAAAGAGTTCAGACTCTTTTCTTCTTCAATCTTCAAAGAGGGAATGCATGATTGGAGTTGATCGCGGAAGTCGGTTTGAGGTTTTGACATGGTTGTCTGGTAATGAGGGGTGACCGGACACGCTCTCCCAAGCCAACTTGCGGCCATGGCAATGATGGATAGATCCTCTTCATCGTCTGTGGGTGTATTTTCCAGGCGAGTAAACAGGTGATCCATGTGCTGTTCAAGCACGTTATTTTTATAGGTATTGGAGGTCAGATACAACCGGGCACAGCAGACCATTACACCCCAGAGAGACATCGATATCTCTTGCTGTGAGAACTGAGGGTTGTCACTGATTCGGCGGACAAGCGATTCGAACGTAGAGGTAAGCACGTTCAGCTCAACGAGATTACCCAGTTTCGCCATGGCCATCAGCAGGTTGGCAATACCTTGTGGTTTAAAGTTAGCCTGCTGTGCGCTCACGCGGGGCAACAGCACGGCTACCGCCTCTTTGAGCCCTGATGTCTGTTCCTGCCCGTTGTCCACCAGTTTCGCCATGGCCCACAGCAGGTTGGCGATACCCTGAGGAATAAATTGGTCTTTATGTGCGTTTACCTGCGGCAATAGCGTGGCAATGGCCCCGTTGAGCGCTGGTGTCCGCTCCTGCCCGTTGTCTACCAGTTTCGCCATGGCCCACAGCAGGTTGGCGATTTCCTGTGCTTTGAAGTTAGCTTTCTGAGCGCTCACATGGGGCAATAACGTGGCCACAGTCTTGTTGAACTCTGGAGTTCGCCTCTGTCCGCTGTCCGTCAGTTTTGCCATGACCCAAAACAGGTTGGCGATTTCCTGTGGTTTAAAGTCAGCTTTCTGTGTGTTCACCCGGTGCAACAGCGCGGCCACGGCCTCGTCAAACTCTGGTGTCCGCTTCTGGCCTTTGTCCACCAGTTTCGCCATGGCCCAGAGCAGGTTGGCGATATGTTGAGGAATAAATTGGTCTTTCAGTGTCTTCACGGGGAGCAACAGCGCGGCTACGGCCTCGTTCAGCTTTGGTGTCCGGTTTTGTCCACTGTCCACCAGTTTCGCCATGGCCCAGAGCAGGTTGGCGATATGTTGAGGAATAAATTGGTCTTTCTGTGTCTTCACGGGGAGCAACAACGCGGCTACGGCCTTGTTCAGCTTTGGTGTCCGGTCTTGTCCACTGTCCACCAGTTTCGCCATGGCCCAGAGCAGGTTGGCGATACCCTGTGGTTTGAAATTAGCTTTTTGTACGATCACGCAGGTCAACAGCGCAGCCAGGGTTTTGTTGAACTCTGGTGTCTGCTCGTGCCCGTTGTCCGCCAGTTTCGCCATGGCCCATAGCAGGTTGGTGGTTTGCTGAGGTATAAATTGATCTTTCTGTACTTTCACGCAGGGCAAAAGCGCGGCCACGGCCTGGTTGAGTTCTGGTGTCTGCTCCTGCCCGTTGTCCACCAGTTTTGCCATGGCCCACAGCAGGTTGGAGATTCCCTGGGCATTAAATTGGTCGGTCTGTGCGTTCACGTTGGGCAACAGCGTGGCCACAGCTTTTTTAAGCCCCGGTGTCTGCTCCTGTCCGTTGTCCACCAGTTTCGCCACGGCCCACAGCAGGTTGACGATTTGCTGTGGTATAAATTGGTCTTTCCTTGCGTTCACGTAAGGCAGCAGACCGACCACAGTCTTGTTGAACTCTGGCATCTGCTCCTGCAGGTTGTCCACCAGTTTCGCCATGGCCCACAACAGGATGGTGAAATGTTGAGGTATAAATTGATCTTTCTTTGCGTTCACGTGTGGCAGCAGCGCGGCCACAGCTTTTTTAAGCCCCGGTGTCTGCTCCTGCCCGTTTTCCACCAGTTTCGCCACGGCCCACAGCAAGTTGGCGATTCCCTGGTCATTAAATTGGTTTTTATGTGCGTTCACGTGGGGCAGCAGTGCGGCCACAGCCTTTTTAAGCCCCGGTGTCTGTTCATGTCCGTTATCCACCAGTTTCGCCATGGCCCATAGCAGGCTGGCGATATGCTGAGGATCAAATTGGTCTTTCTTTGGGTTCACTTGAGGCAACAGCGCGGCCACGGCCTCATTGAACTCGGGTGTCCGCTCCTGCCCGTTGTCCACCAGTTTCGCCATGGCCCACAGCAGGTTGGCGATTTCCTGTGGATTGAAGTCAGCTTTCTGTGTGTTCACGTGGGGCAACAACGCGGCCAGGGTCCGTTTGAACTCGGGTGTCCGTTTCTGCCCGTTGTCCACCAGTTTCGCCATGGCCCACAGCAGGTTGGCGATTTCCTGTGGATTGAAGTCAGCTTTCTGTGTGTTCACGGTGGGCAACAACGCGGCTACGGTCGCTTCGATCTCTGGTGTCTGCTCATGTCTTTTGTCCACCAGTTTCGCCATGGCCCACAGCAGGTTGGCGATACCCTGGGCATTAAATTGCTTTCTCTGTGCGATTACATGGGGTAACAGTGCGGCCATGGCCTCTTGGAACTCTGGTGTCCACTCCGGCCCGTTGTCCACCAGTTTCGCCATGGCCCACAGCAGGTTAGCGATTCCCTGGGAATCTATATCCCTGACTTCGGGTTTTTGGTTGCACTTGAATATGATTGCATCCAGTAGCGTGGACAATAAGGTCGTTTGAGTGAGCTGAACACGCCTATCCACGGGGCTATGAGGGGTAAATACACCCGCTGAAGTAAATGAATGAAGTGTTGTCGTCAGACTTCGCCAATGCCAACGTCGTGTTGCGGTAAATGTTTGCAGAAAATTTATTAACTGGCTTTGTTCAGCCCGATTTAACGGCCTTTTAGAAACTGACGTGTATTTTTTAATTGAATTGGCATATTGGCTGTGAGGTCTCCCATTATAGCGATCACCGAAACGATTCGATTTACTCACCAGACCAGCCATTATTTCGTGGTTGATTAGGGCATTAAAATTCTGAGCAGGGTTTACTGAACGGTGCAGTAGATAATGAGAAGAACATGCGCCAGCAGAATGATAACATTCATTACGCCCGGGGGTAGTGCGGGTGGAATTATGCCATTGTTTGACGGTGGCATGTCTATACCGCCCGGACCTTGAAGAAGTGGTACAGTTTTCCGGTTGGTTATAATCATTACCCGGCCCTGCGTATTGACCACTGATGCCAGCAGAGGTTCTATACATAATTATATTTCATCAATTCATGAAAATATAAAAAGCAGACTGCTGTTCTGTTCAGAAGTTCATTTTGCTGAAATATCTATAAAAGCGTGTTTGAGTAATGCAGAGTCCGACCATCAGCCGAGTGTGTCTTGGTGGCTGTCCAGATTCACCGGGAAGCTTCTGAACCATCCGTATCGTGGCGATAGACATGCCAGCAATTTAGCTCCAGGTTATGTTTTGCGACCTCATATTTGATGTTATCGAAGGATTTAATCCTCTCGTTCAGTGTCATGCTTTTAAGAGAACAATTGAAGATATAATCCGGCGTGTATTGCCAAGGTACTAAACCAATTTCCTGTTGACGATATTCTGTATTTATGGAGGTCAAAGATAGATAATGATCCCGCTGTGCAGGAAGTTTTGCCAGCAACTGGTTTAACCGGTAGATATCAGCGTTTTCTGCGTTCATTTCTGCGGCTTTTGCCTGGCGAAGGGGTTGTGTCTCAAGCTCCTCCAGCGTAGAGCTCTGCGCGAGCGCGTGGTAATGTTTGGTGTACACCAGCTCCGGGGGAATATATTGCTGGGGTGAGGATACGTCCGGGTCTTCGGTGATCAGGACAAAACAACCAGGGTTGTTTTTTATGAGTGTGGTGAGATAAAACTCAGTTTGCCCCTGGGCAATCTCTTTGCAAAGTTGCATTTCTTCCGAAGGCAAGCCGGTAAAAGCGTGTATCGCGGTAAATAAAGTGGTTGCAGGATTAGCGCCAGCAATTTCCTGAGCCGGAATTATGTTAATGGGCTGTGGATCGTCACAAAAAGTTCCATCGCAATTAGCGTAAGCATTTTTGATATCTACAGGAACTACTTTGATCCGGGGGTACAGCTCTTTGAGATAGTTTTGCATTAACAGGGATATTGCTCCGAAACCACAGCCAATATCAACAATGTATTCGATGTCGCTGTTTTTGCTTAAAAAATCAACCAGGAAGCTGAAGTTATGGAATTCTATATGGCTTTTGTATTCCTCTAGAGCCCAATCAACAAATGCTTGCGAAGCATCCAGTGTCATCAGTTGCTGGTTGCCAATCCGGACAGTTTTCGGTTGAGCCGTATCCGATACATTGGCATAGCTCACACAACAATTGCGCCGGGGATTATTATCCATGTGGGCTGCTACCCAGTAAATTTCAGGTGACGACGCAGAATGAGGGTTCAAGCCAGTAATGGTTCGGTTGGAAAGACTGGCGGGATGTTGTTCCTGAATTCCATCGCCGTCGGTTGTCAATTGTGGGGCGATGTTAAGTTTTTGCCCGACATGATCAGGTTGGTCAGGGAGAGTTTCTCTGGTAAATCCCTGTTGTGTCGTCGGAGCCTGTAAATTATCAGTGACCATACTTCTAATCATTACATTTCTCCTTGTTGATGAGTCATCAATAAGATCAAACAGTTTATTCAGCTTGAGCCTGTGCTTACTTATTAAGATCGAAGTACTGGTCATTAGTTCAATCCATCTACTTGAAAATCATTCGGAGCGAGACAAACAGTGTCTACCTGTATTCTGGTTTGTCTGTTTGCTCTTCTGAATGTTGTTTGACGATTGAGTAACGATTCTATTTGGTCAACTACTTACCTCTGTAACAAGATGTTGACCCTGGTCTTTATTTGATCAATACAGGGCTTTAATAAATCCCGGTTACAAAGCGTGTTAGTCGGAACTTCAATGACTTCAAATCCTGCTTTTTTCAGCAGTGCAATTTTAAGCAGAGTCGAACCCTTCCTGGTTTTGAAATCACTACTCACGTAATGAGTCGGTCCCTGAATTTCAATAACAATGTTGTGATCTGGCAGTAGCAGGTCAACCGGCGATAATGAGTTCAGGCTCTTTTTCTCTTCAATCTTCAAAGATGGCATGCATAATTGGAGTTGATTGCGAAAGTCGGCTTGAGGTTTTGAAATATTTGTCCGGTAATGGGGGACGACCGGGCAGGCTTTACCAAGCCAGCTTGCGGCCATGGCAATGATGCGTTGATCCTCTTCATTGTCCGGGGATGTATTTTTCAGGCGAGAAAAAAGTTCATCCATGTGTTTTTCAAGCACGTTATTTTTATTGGTATTGGAGTCTAGAGACAACCTCGCACAGCACACCATTACTCCCCAGAGAGACATCAATATCTCTTGTTGAGAAAACTGAGGGTTTTCACTGATTCGGTAGACAAGCGATTCGAACATAAATGTAACCACGTTCAGTTCAACGAACTCACCCAGGCTCGCCATGGCCCACAACAGGTTGGCGATACCCTGGGTATTAAATTGGTCTTTCTGTGCGTTCACATGGGGTAACAGCGCGGCCACGGCCTCTTTCATCTCTGGTGTCTGCTCCTGCCCGCTGTCCATCAGTTTCACCATGGCCCACAGCATGTTGGTGATACCCTGGGTACTAAACTGGCCTTTCTGTGCGTTCACGTGGGGCAACAGCGCGGCCACGGCCTCTTTGAACTCTGGTGTCCACTCCTGCCCGTTGTCCACCAGTTTCGCAATGGCCCACAACAGGTTGGCAATATGCTGGGCATTAAATTGGCCTTTCTGTGCGTTCACGAGGGGCAACAGCGCAACCACGGCCTCTTTGAACGCTGGTGTCTGCTTCTGCCTGTTGTTCACCAGTTTCGCCATGGCCCACAGCAGGATAGTGATTTGCTGAGGAAAAAATTGGTATTTCTGTGCTTTCACGTGGGGTAACAGGGCGGCCACTGCCTTTTTGAACGCTGATGTCTGCTCCTGTCCGTTGTCCACCAGTTTTGCCATGGCCCACAGCAGGTTGGCGACTTCCAGTGGTTTAAAGTTAGCTTTCTGTGCCAGCACGTGGGGCAACAGCGCGACCAGAGTCTCTCTGAACTCGGGTGTCTGCTCCTGCCCGTTGTCCGTCACTTTCGCCATGGCCCACAGCAGGTTGGCGATACTATGGGCATTAAATTGGTTTTTCTGTGCGTTCACGTGGGGCAACAACGCGGCCACAGCCTCGTTGAGTCCGGGTGCCCGTTCCTGCCCGTTGCCCACCAGCTTCGCCATGGCCCACAGCAGGTGGGTGATTTCCTGTGGTTTAAAGTCAGCTTTCTGTGCGATTACATGGGGCAACAGCGCGGCCACGGCCTCTTTGAGTTCTGGTGTCTGCTGCTGCCCGTTGTCCACCAGTTTCGCCATGGCCCACAACAGGTTGGCGATTTCCTGTGGTTTAAAGTCAGCTTTCTCCATGTTCACGTGGGATAACAGCGCGGTCACGGCCTCGTTGAGCTCGGGTGTCTGCTCCTGTCCGTTGTTTACCAGTTTCGCCATGGCCCACAGCAGGTTGGCGATTTCCTGTGGTTTAAAGTTAGCTTTCGGTGCGCTCACGTGGGGTAACAGCACAGCCACAGCCTCTTTGAACTCTGGTGTCTGCTTCTGCCCGTTATCCACCAGTTTCGCTGTGGCCCACAGCAGGTTGGCGATTCCCTGAGGAAGAAATTGGTCTTTCTGTGCTTTAACGTGGGGCAACAGCGCGGCCACCGCTTCTATAAGCTCTGGTGTCCACTCCCCGTTGTGCACCAGTTTCGCTGTGGCCCACAGCAGATTGACGATTTCCTGTGGTTTAAAGTTAGCTTCCTGTATGTTCCCGTGGGACAACAGTGCGGCCACGGCCTCTTTGAGCCCTGGTGTCTGCTCTGGCTTGTTGTACAGTAGTTTCGCCATAGCCCACACCAGGTTGGCGATTTCCTGTGGTTTAAAGTTAGCTTTCTGTGCGTTCACATGGGGCAACAGCGCGGCCACGGCCCCGTTGAACTCTGGCGTCCACTGTTGCCCACTGCCCACCAGTTTTGCCATTGCCCACAGCAGGTTGGTGATTTCCTGTGGTATAAAGTGAGCTTTCTCCGCGTGTAAGTGGGGCAACAGCGCAACCACGGCCTCTTTGAGTTCTGGTGTTAGCTCCTGCCCGTTGGCCACCAGTTTTGCCATGGCCCAGAGCATGTTGGTGATTTCCTGGGCTTCAATATCCCCGGCTTGAAGTTTTTTGCTGCACTTGAATATTATTGCATCAAGTATCGTTGATAATAAGGCTGCTTGAGTAAGCTTGACACGCTCATCCATGGGTTGATGAGGGGTAAAAACACCCGCTGAAGTCAATGAATGAAGTGTTGTCGTCAGGCTTCGCCAATTCCAACTCCGTGTTGCGGTAAAATTTTGCAGCAGATGAATCAGCTGGCTTTGTTCAGCCTGATTTAACGGTCTTTTAGCAGCTAACGAGTATTTTTTAATTAAACTGGCATATTTCCCGTGATGTCTCCCATCATAGCGGTGACCGAAACGATTCGATTTACTCAGCAGATCATCCATTATTTCCTGTTTAATCAGGGCATTGAATTCTTGAGCAGGGTTTACTGAGCGGCATAGTAGATAATGAGAAGGACATGCGCCAGAAGAATTATAAAATTGATCACGACCGGAGGGCGTGCGGGGAGGATTATCCCATTGTCTGACTGTGGCATGTCTATATCGCCCGGGCCTTGAAGAAGCGGCACGGTTTTCCGGTTGGCTGTAATCATTACCTGGTCTTGCGTATTGACCACTGATGCCAGCAGAGGGTCTATGCATAATTATATTTCATCAATTCATGAAAATATAAAAGGCTGACTGCTGTGCTGTTCAGAAGTTCATTTTCCTGGAATGTGAACACGGTTCTGGAGTCATGATGCAAGGGAAGTGGTTAGTGCCTTTTTTTTCTTTTCCTTTTTCTTTTTTTTGGTTTGTCTGTGTGCTTTTCTGAATTTTCTTCGACGGTTAAATAACAGTGATCCGGGGATGGCTGCCCTTTATCGGCGGTAACGTTTGTCTCATCTGCCCATCCGCTGTTAAGTGATACACAGCCATGACCCTGTGGCGGGGTGTCCACCCTGGCCTTTATTTGGTTAATGCATAGTTTTATTGAATTCAGGCTGCTGAGCTGGTTAACCGGGATTTCAATGACCTCAAATCCTGATTTTTTCAGCAGTGCAATTTTAAGCAGAGTCGAACCATTCCTGATTTTAAAATCATTACTCAGGTAATGATACGGTCCCTGAATTTCAATCACCATGTTGTGATCTGGCAGTAGCAGGTCAACGGGAGGCAATGAGTTCAGACACTTTTCTTCTTCAATCTTCAAAGAGGGCATGCATGATTGGAGTTGATCGCGGAAGTCGGCTTGGTGTTTTGAAATGGTTGTCTGGTAATGGGGGATGATCGGACTCGCTCTCCCAAGCCAACTGGCGGCCATGGCCATGATGCGTTGATCCTTTTCATTGTCCGGGGATGTATTTTCCAGGCGAGTAAACAGGTCAACCATGTGCTTTTCAAGCATGTTACTTTTATTAGCATTGGAGTCCAGGGACAGCCTGGCACAGCATACCATTACGCCCCAGAGAGACATAAATATATCTTGCTGAGAGAGCTGAAGGTTGTCACTTAATCGGCAGACCAGCGATTCGAACGTAGAGGTAACCACGTGTAGCTCAACGAGTTCACCCAGTTTCGCCATGGCCCACAGAATGTTGGCGATATGCTGAGGATTAAATTGGTGTTTCTGTGGGGGCACGTGGGGCAACACTACGAACATAGCTTCTCTAAGCTCTGGCAACCACTCTCCGTTGTCCACCAGTTTTGCCATGGCCCAAATCAGGTTGGCGATATCCTGGGTATTAAACTGGTTTTTCGGTGCGTTCACGTGGTGCAAAAGCGCGGCCACGGCCTCTTTGAGTTCTGGTGTCCACTCCTGCCCGTTGTCCACCAGTTTTGCCATGGCCCACAACAGGTTGGCAATATGCTGAGGAATAAATTGGTCTTTCTGTTTGTTCACGTGGGGTAGCAGTTCGGCCACGGTCTCCATGAGCCCTTGTGTTCGTTCCATTCCGTTGTCCACCAGTTTCGCCATGGCCCACAGCAGGTTGACATTGCCCTGAGCTTTAAATTGGTCCTTCTGTGCGTTCACGTGGGGCAACAGTGCGGCCACGGTCTCTTTGAACTCTGGTGTCTGCTCCTGCCCGTAGTCCACCAGTTTCGCCATGGCCCACAGCAGGTTGGCGATTTCCTGTGGTTTAAAGTTAGCTTTCTGTGCGTTCACGCGGGGCAACAGCGCAGCCACGGCCCCATGTAGCTCGCGTGTCCGCTCCTGCCCGTAGTCCACCAGTTTCGCCATGGCCCATAGCAGGTTGGTGATTTCCTGGGGGTTAAAGTTAGCTGTCAGTACGTTCACTTGGGGCAACAGCACAGTCACGGCCTTTATGAGCCCTGGTGTTTGCTCCTGCACGTTGTCCATCAGTTTCGCCATGGCCCACAGCACATTGGCGATTCCCTGGGCATTAAATTGGTTTTTCTGCGTGCTCACTTGGGGAAACAGCGCGGCCACAGCCTTTTTAAGCCCTGGTGTTTTTTCCTGCCCGTTGTCCACCAGTTTCGCCATGGTCCAAAGCAGGCTGGCAATATCATTGGCATTAAATTGAACTTTCTGTGTAATCACGTGGGGCAACAGCGCGGCCACGGCCTCGTTGAGCCCTGGTGTTCGCTCCTGTCCGTTGTCAACCAGTTTCGCCATGGCCCA
>NZ_JBLYNS010000081.1:0-23655 GCF_049310205.1 Endozoicomonas sp. ALC013
AAGTTGCCTTGGGATATACTCCCCCAAATAAGCCAGCGCAGCATTGCCCCCCTCACGGGCCATAACATCCGTAATATTGCCATGTTCCTGATGGGATATTGAATAAACCTTGTCCGCTATTTGCAGCGCAATGGCAAAAATATTGAACCCGGCTGGCAGGGGTGGCAGCTGGTAATGTGCTTCGTGACATTTCCGGATTCGACAACCCAGCACATCGTCATGCTGGTAGTCAGCATGCAGCAGGGAGCCGGGCGTGTACTGCCCAAGAATCAGGTCCCGAACGTATTTGTGCTGTCGGTAGTAGCTCACATACCTGACCTGGAGTTGTCGCATGATATCTGTCCAGTGATGAATTGCACTCTCATCAAGGGGCTGATCCAGAATCGCTTCAAAATCGGTAAAAATGTCTTCCAGTAATGCTTCCAGTATTGCGTCTACCTTGGGGAAAAAGTGATAGACAGAAGATGGAGGCATCCCGGCTTTTTCCGCTACCTGGTACAGTGAAAGTTCATTAATGGCGTTCTCTTCCAACAGTTCCCGGGCAACCATGAGAATGGTACTTCTCCGCTCAAGACTTCTGGCCTGAGTCTTGCGGGATACTTTGCGCTGTTTGCTTACGACGTCTGTCATAGGAGTTCATGCATGAGGAGGGGAGTCTGGTATCGAAGTATTGTCATCCTCTTGCACCAAAGTCGCAAGAATATGCATCTCTTGAATTTGGGAACTTACTTCTGACCCGTCTGTCAAAAGCCCGTCTCTTTTTAATCATGCTAACAACTGGGGTGTTCACCTTTAATCAGGAGTTTTCATGGCTAATCCCTTTCCATCACTACCACCCGCCCTGCCCCCTGTTGTCGGCAGCTCTCCCGAAACACTGCTTTCGGCAGATCAGGGTGCCTCCTGCCCTCCGTCGGCTACAGCGTCAACCTTCGATTCCCGGAGTACCGCTATTGCCTTGTCTGAGCGCTATCAACTGCAGATACTGGGGTATTCTGAGCGGGATATTTCAGGCGCAGAAAAAGAGCTGCATGACCGGGCAATTACACCGCGGATGGATCAGATTCTTAAGGTGCTTGCCGACAAACGTGTGGATATCACCACCACATTTGCTCCCGTTACTCAGGCGATCACCGACACTCCCGGCATCAAGGCTAAAGTCTCTATGGCCAGAGAGGTCATGGAGTTCGCCAAGTCAATACATAAAGGTGTGGTGAGCGAAATTCACAAGCATTACTCATCGGCGTGGCCAGACAAACAAACAGTGGCCGAATTAGTCAGCCAGTGGCCAGAGTCCCTGCAGGAGTCGGCAACCTATATCCGCTATTACTGGCCGGTTTTGACGGTTGGCGTGAATACCAGAGAGTTGTTGTGTAACTTCAATTCTGCTGACAGCAATGTCGCTTTCTCGTATGGAGATTGTTGCCCGGGTGTTACCTGGCGCATTCGCGATGATATTCCTTTTCGTATTGAAGTTGCCGATCTAAAAGATATTGAGAAATATTCCCAAGAGAAACTTCAAAAGCTCTACGGCGAGTATTCCCGGCAAATCCAGGACCTGGTTAAAAACTATCCTGCCGATGCCAAGTCAATCAAGAGAGGCATGTATCTGAATTTTTCGGTCTTCTTCCGCCTGGTCAGTGATATCTGGCTTGACGCATTATCTTCTGGTAATACCGGAACCATGGACAGGGTCAGTCATTTGATGGTGTCGTCTACCTATTGGCTACACAGCTCATCTGATCTTTACCTGGAGCGCTACCGTGACTCACTGGATGTCCGATTAATGTATGCTCACTCGCTGAACTATGAAGATTTGTCAGCCCTGGCATTTCATCTGGTGACGCATCCCAGGAAATGGCAGGAAAACTATAAACACATTTTCCGGCAGTTGCTCAGCCATGTTTTTTCAAGTCAGGAAAGCAGGCTGATGAATCACTTTGACGATTGGGGAGCAGATCCCGTTTCGCAACTGAAAGTCAGTCGTTGGGCAGAGTCAGAGTTGATTCCGGATACCGCCAGGACCCTGCACTTTCTGAAAGATATTGCTCAATATATTGATGAGCACAAGGCCAGGTGTTTACGAGGCATGGCTTTTTCTTCGCAGAGTATCGAGTACGGAGAATACTTCGAAAAAGGTACCGGGCAGCTGTTGTCGCCCATCACTGCAACGGATCTGAGTAATTCATTTCCTCTGGAGGAAACACGGGGGGTGCTCACTGATTTTTTCAGAGGCAAAGCCTCCTAGTACATGGTTTCAATGAGTTTGACGTGTACGATCTCCGTTCACCCTGAGCGGAGTCGAAGGGTGCTAGGCACGATCTATCAGAGTCCGGAGTTTCCGCCTTTAGGCCCTATGGGTCCTTCGACAAGCTCAGGACGAACGGAGTGCGGAGGCACGACAACCCGTCAAACTCATTGAAACCATGTACTAGGATTCATGAGAGTTTAACAAGAGTTATACATGATTCATGTATGCATTCCTTCGGGGAGCAATGGGAATGAGTCCAAAAGCCCATTATTCATTTGATCAAGTAGGCAACTGTTGTTTTTACGCTTATCAGGAGTTTTCATGGCTAATCCTTTCTCATCACTACCATCCGACTCTTACCCTGTTGTCGGAGGTGCGCTCGATCCTGTACTGCTTTCGGCAGATCAGGAGGCTTCCTGCCTGCCATCGGCAACCTTTGATTCCAGAAGCACAGCTATTGACTTACCGGAGCCCGAGGACCTGCAGATGCGGGAGTTTTCCGAGCTGGATATTTCAGACACAGAACGGGATATTTCAGACGCAGAAAAGGGGCTGCATGAACGGGCAATCACACATCTGAAGGACCATATTCTCAAGGTGATCTCCGACACTCCCAGCTTCAAGGCGAAAGCCTCCATGGCCAGAGAAGTCGTGACGCTCGCCCAGTCAATACATGAATGTGTGAAAAGTGAAATAAACCTGCATCTCTACTCGGTCTGGCCAGACCTGCAAGCAGTGTCCCGGATTGTCAGCCAGTGGCCAGAGTCCCTGAAGGAGTCGGCTGCCTATGTCCGCTATGGCTGGCCGGTTTTGACGGTTGGCATGTATTCCAGACAGTTCTTGTGTGACTTCAAGTCTGCTACTGATGTCTGTCGTTTATATCGTTCTGATTACCCCCGTGCCCATCCGCGCATTCACCCTGATTTTCCCAGTATTTTTGAACATTTTGATCCAAAGAACTGTGAGGATCTTTCTCAAGAGGAATTTCAACACTATTTCGGTGAGTTTCCCCGGGAGATTCAGAACCTGATCAAAAATCCGCCTCCCGATTTTTTGCTACTCAAGCCAGGCGTATATCTGGATTATCCGGTCTTCTTCCGTCTGGCCAGGGATATATGGCTTGACGCATTACCGACTGGTAATACCGGAATCATGGACAGGGTCAGTCACTTGATGGTGTCGTTTGCCAGGCGGCAACACAGCCTCTTCGCGTATCGCCTGGATCCCTACTGGGAATCCCTGGACGACCGGCTAAGGAACATTCATTCACTGAACTATGATGATCTGTCAGTTATAGCGTTTGAGCTGGCAACCCATCCCCGGAAATGGCAGAAAAACTATCAAGTTATTTTCCGTCAGTTACTCAGCCATGGTTTTTCAAGTGAGGAAAGCCAACTGATGAACCGCTTTGACCAGTGGGGGGCGGATACCGATTCGCAACTGAAATTCAGTCACTGGGCAGAGTCAGCGTTGATTCCGCGCACCGTCATGACCCTGCACTTTCTGAGAGATATTGTGCAGTATATCGATGAGCATAAGAGTCAACATGTCAGCAACAAACCTCGTTTATCGATGGATATCGAAAGAGGAGATTACTTCGATAAAGATACCGGGCAGCTGCTGTCACCCATCATTGCAGCGGATTTGAGGAATACATCTCCCTTGGTGGAAACACGAGAGGTGCTCGCTGATTTTTTCCGTGGTAAAGCATCACAGGGTGGATCAGAAAAGCGCTAATACCCGTGAAGTTTTTGCTGAAGCTTTTCCGGTAAATACAAAGCAAGATGCCCGTGCAGCTCTCCAGCCTTCCATGGCCATTGCCGGGGTGATATTGCCAAATTCCTGGTGAGACATGGCGTACACTTTGTCGGCTTGCTGTGGTAATCATATCCCGGGCAACACTCAGTATTTTCCGGCGTCGCTCCAGGCTTCTGGCCTGCAAGCGCCTGCCCTTTGGTGTGCCAGCCTTATCACTGGCCACCTTCTCAACTGGCAAGACATCCACTTAACTTCTCCTCACTTATCTGACGTTTACTGCGCATCCATTCACCGACGCCTATCACTAGCAAAAGGCCGAGTATTGTAGATGAGGTGTGCAACAGATCATAGGGAAAATAAAAAAGAGGAAGGCAATCAACCACCAGGTCAGGGATTGAACCCCGATCGACGCTGCTGCTGCCAGACCGTCAATCGTCAGAACGGCACTGAGAGTGAACAGGGTAATATCTTTGCGAGTCAGGCGTCGGTGAATATTCATGGATCACCATGCTGGTTATGTTTTTATTGAATCATTTTTTTATTGAACACAGTGGGCCAGATCCGTCTGGCCCGATAACTGGCTTACACCGCAGGCACCTGCTGGGTAATACAGTGAATGTTACCGCCGCCAAGCAGTATCTCTCTGGCATCGACACCCACCACTTCATAGCCGGGATAGATATCTTCCAGTAATGCTTTTGCCTCTTCGTCGTATGCAGGATCCAGCAGTGGCAGAATGATCCGCCTATTGGTAATCAGGAAGTTAGCGTAGGAACCGGCCAGACGCTCACCGGCGCTGCGCTCCATGCCTTCACAGATATCAATACCACCCGCCTCATCTTCCTGAATGTAGAGTGGGCCGGGGATATGCATCTTATGAATCTTCAGCTGACGACCACGGGCGTCTGTTGCTTCGGACAGTACCCGGAAGGCTTCCTGAGAGATCTCATACTGGGGATCGTTCTCATCGCTGCACCAGGAAAGAATCACTTCACTCGGACGCACCACATGAATCAGGTTATCCACATGTCCGTTGGTTTCGTCGTTATATAGACCCCGTGGAATCCAGATCACTTTCTCGATGTTCAGGTAGTCACCCAGAATCCCTTCAATCTCAGCCTTACTCAGATGAGGATTACGGTTTTCATGGAGCAGACACTCTTCGGTGGTAAACAGGGTGCCTTCACCATCGACATGAATGGAACCACCTTCAAGAATTAATGGTGCACGGTAATGGTCATCACGGTTGATCTCACAGATTTTCCGGGCCACCTGGTCATCCCGATCCCATGGGAAATACAGCCCGTCAACCAGGCCACCCCAGGCGTTGAATTCCCAGTCCACCCCACGACGTTCACCTTGATCATTCACCACATAACTTGGGCCAATATCACGCATCCATGAATCGTTGGTGGCCATTTCCACCACACGAATATGCTCTGGCAGCATTCTACGAGCGTTGTCGTACTGTGCGGCAGACACTGCCATGGTCACAGGTGTCACTTCGGCAATGGCTTTGGCAACATTGGCGAACACCTGCTGTGCTGGCTTACCACCGTAACGCCAGTTATCTGTCCGCTCTGGCCATGCCATCCACATTTCTGCATGGGGCTCGTGCTCACCAGGCATGCGAAAACCATCGTGTTTTGGAGTACTTTCCCGGGACTTGCTCATTTGTCTTTTCCTTACGGCTTTATTGTTACAACAATTGGGTCATTAAACATTGGATTGCTCAGGCGGTGGCCACTTGCATGCGTTTGGCTGCTGTGGCCAGTATCCATTCACCAATACCAATCGTGATGGCGATACCCAGGGCGACAGGCAGTGAGTAATTCCAGTCAACATTGCCATTGCCGATGTCCGGGAAGACAAAGAGAACAACGGCCTGAACAATAAACAGGAAGCAGATGGTGCTGAGTACGGCCTGAACGGCTATGCTTCCGGGCACCTTGTAAGGGCGTTCTCTGTCAGGGTCGCTGACACGCAGTTTGAAGAACGCCGGGAACATAAACAGATAAGGCAGCAGGAAGATGCAGGACGAGAAGGCAAAGATTGACCAGAACAGCTCGTCACTTTCACCGGAAGTCAGGCCATAGAGCAGGATAACCACGGTAGATACCATGCCGGTAATCATGTTCGCACCCACCGGGGTTTTGTGCACCGGATGCTCTTTAGCGACAAATTCCGGCAGTTCACCCGCCTGCGCAGCTTCCATGGCGGCACGGCTGGCACCCATCGTCCAGGTGGTCATATTGGCAATGAACGTCAGCAGCGCCAGAGAACCAATACCGTATACCATGAACTGGCCAAAAGCACCGTCACCAAACAGCGTTCTCAAAGTGGAGACAATACCGGCAACCAGACCAATCTCTTCTACTGGTAATGCCAGCAAAATGCCAAGGGTTCCGAAGACATAAAGTCCGGTGACAATGGCGGCGGAAATCAGAATGGATTTGGGAATATCCCGGCGTGGGTTTTTGATTTCCGAGCCCATGCAGGCAATCAGCTCAAAGCCCATCAGATTAAAGATAATGACCGGCAGGAAACCAAGGCCTGAATCAAAAGAGGGCATCATTGTGCTCAGGGTAAATTCATTGGCAACGCCGTTCTGGCTGGCATACCAGAAGCCGCCGACACCCAGAACCACAATAACAGTAACCTTGAACAGTGCCCCTAGGAGGCTGACCGAGAATAGCGCCCGTAGCGAGGATGGCAGAAAATTGAGGATAAAAAGTCGGAAATTTTTAGTGAATATTGGTTCTATTTGCTAAAAATTTCCGACTTTTTAGACCAATTTGCTGCCACCGCAGTAGGGCAGTCTATTCTCGGTCAGCCTCCTAGGTTGGTTACCCAGACACCGGCATCCACAGAGATATTACAGATCCAGATAGTCAGCCAGGTCAGGCCAATACAGATCAGGATTTGCCACCAGACGATCGATGATGGACCGATTGACGCACTGGCCGTCAGCCCGTCAACCACCAGTACAGCGCAGACACTGAACAGGGTCAGGCTGGGCAGCCCCATTTTCCCCGTTGCTTCATTGGACATTATTGTTTCCCCTCTATGGCAGCTGTTGGCCGCTTATTATTCAATCCGGCAGTCAGTTACCGGGATCAGCCAGCTTTCTGAATGCGGGATCAGTCAAACATCGATTTATTTTCAGCTTTATAAACATGATAAATATCGGGATTTTATAGTGTGCTCAACGACAAGAACACAGACGACAATAGTGCTCCTAAGCTTCAGTTTCCAAGACCTGCTGATGGAGACACCATCAGTTCCAGGAAAAGACGGATGCACTGCTCTGGGTAAACCGGGCGTGCATTACATAAAGACCAGGAGTATTACCATGAAACTGCCATCTTCCAGCGCTACCAACCTGCACAAGCCAGAACTGAAGCACTTCCTGAAAACTCAGGATTACACCCGTAAAGACCTGGAAGGCATTCTGGAATTGATGAGCCTGCTTAAAGAAGCCCGTAAGGCCAATGCCGTTCCGCAACTGTTCAAAGGTAAGTCGGTTGCCATGATTTTTGAGCAGCCATCCACCCGTACCCGTGTTTCCTTTGAAACTGCGGCCACCATCCTTGGCGGACATGGGTTGTTCCTGTCTCCAAAAGATATCCACCTGGGAGCAAAAGAGAGTCTGGCAGACACTGGTCGTGTACTTTCCCGTATGTGTGACGTCATCCTGGCCCGTGTGAATGACCATAAAACGGTTGCCGGCCTGGCTGAACACGCCACTGTTCCTGTTATCAATGGTCTCTGTGACTGGCTGCACCCAACCCAGATGATGGCCGACCTGTTCACCATGATGGAACACCTGCCTGAAGGCAAGAAAATGGACGATCTGACCGTTGCCTTCGTTGGTGATGCCACTAACGTCTGCTCCGACCTGATGTTCTGCTGCACCAAATTTGGCATGCACTTCAAACACATTGGCCCTAAAAAGTATCAGGCTCCTCAGCTGTGGCAGGATATTGCCAAAGAAAACTGCGAAACCTACGGTGGTCGCCTCACCGTGACTGACGACACCAACGAAGTAGAAGACTGTGACATTATTGTTGCTGACAGCTTCTACTGGTTCGGCCAGGAAGCTGAAAAAGAAGAGCGTCTGGCTACCTTCATTCCCAACTATGTAGTGACTGAAGAGATGATGGCCAAGGCCGGTGAAAATGCCATGTTCATGCACTGCCTGCCTGCCAATGACCAGCGCGAGTGCACCAGGGAAGTCATGGATGGACCACGTTCCGTGATCTTTGACGAAGCAGAAAACCGACTGACCGCCCAGATGGCCCTGCTGGTTTACCTGACTCATAAGCATATTGAAGTGCCAACTGAAGAAACACTGGCTTTCCATCAGGATCGTATCGAAACCTTCCTCAGCCGATTCTAATCAACCGTTTTGGTGGCCCGGCTCCGGGCTGCCATTTTTTCTCATTCAACCTCAATAAATCATAACGAGGGCTTTTATGGATAAGCCTATTCTGATGGTGCTTACTGGCGTCGTGTCGTTCCTTCACCGGCTCCGGTCAAAGTCATGGAAACGGATGCCATCAAGTGCCTTCTGGATCGCAACCATATTGTTATCTGTGGTGGCGGCGGTGGTGCCCCAGTGGTAAAAAATGGCCCGGACATTGAAGGTTTTGAGGCCGTTATCGACAAGGATGCCACAGCGCCCATGCTGGCTCAGGAAATCGGGGCTGCCGAGCTACTTATTCTGACCGACGGCGCTCATGTGTGTGTCGACTGGGGCAAGCCAAGTGAACGACCATTGACTGATGTTACTGTCGCCGAAATGAGAGGCTATGCCTTCGCTGCCGGATCCATGGGACCGAAAGTGGATGCCTGCTGTGCCTTTGCCGAGAAGACCGGAGGTGTTGGTAATATCGGTGATTTATACCATGCACTGGATGTGATGAACCGGACGACAGGCACCCGTATTCACCGTTAACTGCACAAAGCCCCAAAACTCAATTCGAAAAGGTACTGGACAGTTATACGTTTAAGTCTGTTCAGTCTTCATTTTTTGCAGGGGTGGGAACTTCCTCGAGCCTTTCAATTTCCGACCAGTCCAGAGGGGTTCGGTTGAACGGGTTCTCACCATTGATCAGATAACTCCTGACAAGGCTGTCGTAATCAACATGGGCATTACCCAGCCCAACCATTTTATCGGTTTTTCCACCAAATAAAGAGCAGTCATCAATACTGTCTACATATCTTGGATTCAGTTGGTCAAAGGGCGGCACTGCCAGCGGGCGCTGAAATTTCTGCCAGGGTTCCCATTGGGCGAGAAAGGCCTCAAGCGCTGCGTCCGTACAGGTTTCTTCAATGTTGGCGCGAGCTTTTGCAATGTCCTCATCGTTAACACAAGCACAATCACGGAATAACATATTTTGAGTTGATCCGGGAATCTTGAAGAACTTGCCTAACTCAATCCGGAACGCCAGCTCAACCTCAATCTCATCCACCCAGGTTTGTGTTTGCATATGTGATCTGGCGATTGCCTTGACCTTATCCAGAATCATCATTTGCCGAGCCAACGCCTTCAATTCAGTGGGGTCATGCTTTTCAACCGCCAGGGTTTCCGCAGAAGTCCGTAACTGCAATGTTTCCAGGTCATCCAGGGCCAGGATTACCCGGTCATCACAGGAAGTGGCCGCATCTGCAATACGATACAGGGCGTCATCCCGAACCCGCTCATTACCAGCCAGTAATGACATGACCGCCATCACCCGTTGGGCCAGAACAGGACGAGTAGCCATGTTCTGGTAATCTGCGGTGGCTGTCAGTCGCTGCAGAAATTCAATAAAGTGATCAGTCTGGGCAGGTCTGAGGACAAGCTCCGGTGTTGCAGCATCGGTTGCAGACAACTCTCCCCAAAAAGCCAGGCCTTGTTCCATACTTGAAAACTTCTGCTCAGGCTGCCTTGCCCTTCTGGAAATAGAAAAATGCATACCTTCGTGGCGCGCTCTGCGCAGGCGGTCAATGATCTCATCTGACAACCCGGTATTCTCCATTAGGACAAGACGGATCATACCCGATGAAGTTCGTCCCATCGCGGTAATGTAGTTAGGCAGGGCTGACAGGCTGGTGCAACGGTTAAGTATAATTTGCCCCCCCACGTTGAGTTTCTGCTCGGGCAGTCGCCTCAGGCCTTCACAATACGCAAGATTAATGTTTTCCCCCACGTGGAGGTCATCGGGTAGCCTCCTCAGGCCACGGCAACCGTTGAGATAAAGGTTTCTCCCCACGTAGAGGTGCTCTGACAGCTCCAACAGCGCCTCACAACGGAAAAGAGAAAGGTCGCGCCCAACGGAGAGTTTCTCGGGCAGGGTCTCCAGCTCGATGAGACCGTTAAGAATAAGACTCCCATCCACGGTGAGATTTCCGGACAGAGCCCTCAGACCTTCACATAATGAAAGGTTTAAGTCGCCCGTCACAGTGAGGTGCCTGGGCAGGGCCGCCGGGCAAAAGTCAAGGCTAAAGTCACCCTCGAGCCGGTAATGAACACCATTAGAAAAATTCTGTTGTTGAATCAGCAGCCTCAATTCAGTTGGGGTAACCGTTATTACCTCAATGGCAACACGCTCTTCCAATGATGCAGTTTCTGAAAAGTAAGAAGCTATTCCACACTGCGGGATGTAGCGTTGACTCTCTGCATTGCCATGATCAACATGTGATGATGTGGCTGCTGCAGGAGTAGCACCTGAGGCGGCTGCATTTGTATACATCATTGATCCGACGACGATGATTTATTAAAAATCAATCATAGTCGATAAATTGTGCGGGTGAGTTTTTATTGCCTCCTCTGTATGCTATGCGGCAGTTGGGATCCAGGATTCATCGGGCATTGCTGATCACCGGGAGATACAAGAAATCCATAAAAAACAATAGCAGGCACCTATTCGATTTCTTGCCAATGGCACCCAAACCTTTTCATTTAAGCTAACCCGCCCATTCCATTAGCATATTTCTCTAGGAGGCTGACCGAGAATAGACTGCCCTACTGCGGTGGCAGCAAATTGGTCTAAAAAGTCGGAAATTTTTAGCAAATAGAACCACTATTCACTAAAAATTTCCGACTTTTTGTCCTCAATTTTCTGCCATCCTCGCTACGGGCGCTATTCTCGGTCAGCCTCCTAGCGCAAATCAGCACTATGCAGTAAAAATCGCAGTGACAATCTGAGGCGGTAGATAATGGAACCAATAAAAATAACATCGTTACAAGATTTAGAGCAGCTGGAAAAAGATTTTCCCTATGAAAGCCTGAGTCAGTTTGAAAGCACTTACGAAGCTATTATGACCAGCGCCCATTTGCGCCCCGGCAAAACCGCCTTATCCTTTTTTTTAAAGGGCAGTGAATACGCTTCAGCCCATACCATCACCTATGGATCATTGATTGCTCATATCAATCAGACCGCCAACTTTTTCCATTCCATTGGCCTGGGCCCGGATGATGTTGTGGCATTTATCATGCCCAATCTGCCGGAAACCCATTACATCATCTGGGGTGGTGAGGCTTGCTGTCAGGTATTGGCCATCAACCCATTATTAGAATCAGAACAAATTAAAGATCTGATCAATTCTGTCAATACGAAAGCTGTAGTTACCATGAATCCAATGAAAAACATTGATTTATGGCCCAAGCTGGAACCCATTATTCCGCAGTTGACCAGTGTCGAACATGTGATCGGTGTAGATATCGCACACTATGTACAGGGATTGACGGGGCCGATCGCCAGAATGATTCAGAGAAGGATGCGTAAATCCATTACCATGCCTGCCGGTAAAACCTATTACAACTTTACGCAAAGCATCAAAAAACAAAATGCCGATCAATTAATGTTTGATCGACAGTTCACCAAAGACACCATTTCATCCCTGTTTTGTACCGGCGGAACAACCGGTTTGCCAAAGATTGCACGTCGCACACACGCTAATGAACTGTTTAATGCCCGCTCATTGCAAATGATGAGTCAAAGCACTCTGACATCGGATAAATCCATACTGGGGGGCTTACCCCTGTTCCACGTCAATGGTGCCCTGGTCACCGGACTGGTACCGCTGATGATCGGGGCATCTATCGTTATCTGCACGCCACAGGGCTACCGTGGCGAAGATGTTTTTCCGAATTTCTGGGATATCATTGCACACTTTAAAGTATCGGCATTCAGTGGTGTGCCCACGGTATACTCGACCCTGATGAACTACCCAACGAAGGGTAAAGACTTATCGTCATTAGACGCAGCCATCTGTGGCGCTGCACCGTTACCCGTAGAAGTGGCCCGTTCATTTCAGGAGGCTACCGGGGTTGAAATTCTGGAAGGCTATGGATTAACAGAGGCCACATGCGCATCCAGTTTGAATTTATTGCACGGCAAGAAAAAGATCGGCTCTATCGGTATACGCATCCCCTATCAACAAATGGTTTGTGCTGAACTGAAAGACAATAAAATAGTACGTATTTGCGATACCGATGAAATTGGCGCACTGATCATGAGAGGGCCTAATTTATCGTTAGGTTATCAATTGGAACATCAGAATGAGGGCCTGTGGGTCACTGACGACAATGGTGACACATGGCTTAATTCCGGTGACCTGGCACGACAGGATTCCGACGGTTACTTCTGGCTGACCGGTCGTAAAAAAGAGCTGATTGTTCGGGGTGGCCATAATATTGAACCAAAACTGATTGAAGAAACCATGTGCAAACACCCCGACGTCACCCTGGCAGCAGCTGTTGGTCGGCCAGATGCCCATGCAGGTGAAGTACCGGTTTGCTATGTGCAAATCGCAGATAACAGTCAGGTTTCAGATAAAGAGCTATTAGACTTTGCCAATAGAGAAATCCAGGAAAAAGCCGCTATTCCAAAGGCTGTCCACAGGGTCAAAGAGCTGCCGCTAACCGCCATTGGCAAGGTATTTAAGCCTCAACTTGAAATGCAGGAAATTGAAAAATGCGTCATTGCCCTGGCCATGAAAGAGCTACCAACCGTGCCTGTCACAGTGGATGTCAAACAAGACCCTAAATATGGCATCCTGGCCAATGTGAATCTTGGGGAATGTGATGCAACGTCCCGGGCAGAGTTTGAAAAGACGCTGGGTGTCTATACGTTTAAGTCTGCCCTTTCGTAATGGTGTTGCATTAGACTCTTGCACACCATTTCAATGAGTTTGATGTGTACAATCTCCGTCCATTTCAATGAGTTTGATGTGTAAAATCTCCGTTCACCCTGAGCGGAGTCGAAGGGTGATTGGCACAGTCTTTATTCAGGGCATGGTGCTTACGCCCTTCGTCCGTGCATCCTGAGCCGAGCCGAAGGGCGCTCAGGACGAACGGAGCCAGGGAGTCATTGATAGAAGGAAGCCATCAATTACACATGCAACCATGTACCAGCCATCTATTCAGGTGGTTACTGTTCTGTGTTTGACCAACAAAGGCACAAAGAACACAAAAGAAAGTCTCTTCTTCATGCTATGCCTTTTGTTAGCAACCCCTACTTAAAGTATTAATTATCCGTTAACTGTGGATTTTTATATGCTTGAAGCCATAAAAAAATACCCTGGTTTTCGACTGGTTCGATAACAAAATGGCAGGTAGCGACTATGAGTTCTATGCAAATCCCCGGGCAAATTCATGAATATCAGCACTTGAGTCATTTGTTAACCCGGCAAAAGGCTGCCTTTTTAAACCAGCCCATGCCCAGTGCCAGGACGCGAATAGAAAAGTTAAATGCGTTAAAAACATTAATTATTAACCATACCGATGAAATCGTGGCAGCCATTAACGAGGACTTTAGCAATCGTGCAGAGTCCGAAACCATACTGACAGAAATATTTCCATTGCTGGATGCCATTGAGTACAGCAAATCCCGCATCAAAAAATGGATGAAAACCGAGCGTCGAAAAACACCTCTTAATCTGGCACCTGCCAGCGTTCATGTGATGTATCAGCCTATGGGGGTTATAGGCATTGTTGTACCCTGGAATTTCCCGGTGTTTTTAGGTTTATCGCCCTTGGTATCGGCATTGGCGGCAGGTAACCGGGCCATGATCAAAATGTCGGAATTTGCACCCGGAACAGCGGATTTAGTGCAGACGTTGATTGGCCGCTATTTCTCAGAAGACGATGTCACTGTAGTCACCGGTGAACTGGATGTAAGCACGGAGTTCACTAAATTACCCTTTGACCATCTGGTATTTACCGGTGCTACATCCGTGGGCAAGATCGTTATGAAAGCCGCCTCGGAACACTTGACACCGGTGACCCTGGAACTGGGGGGCAAGTCACCGGCCATTATTCATGAGTCATTCCCTATAGAAGAGGCTGCTGATCGATTAGCCTTTGGTAAAGGTATGAATGCTGGGCAGATTTGCGTGTCCCCGGACTATATCTTCTGCCCGGAAAACAAACTGGATGCTTTCGTCAATGCCTTTATCAAATCCATGAGCCAGGCCTACCCGACCCTGCGTGATAACAAAGACTACACGGCCATTATCAACGATCGTCAGCTGATCCGGCTAAAGAGCTATCTGGACGATGCGAAAGAAAAAGGCGCGACCATTGTTGAAATCAACCCTGCCAATGAAAGTTTCGAAGGCACTCGTAAAATGCCTATGACCCTGGTGCTGAATACCAACGACACCATGCTTATTGAACAGGAAGAGATTTTTGGTCCGCTGATTCCGGTGAAAACTTATCACCGAATTGAAGAAGCGCTTAAGTATGTTCATGATCGTGATCGGCCGCTTGCACTCTACTATTTCGATTACGATAAAAAGCGTGCCGAAACCATATTAAGTCAAACCCATTCTGGCGGTGTATGCGTCAATGATACTCTGAGCCATGTGGCGGTAGACGATGCACCATTCGGTGGGATCGGCCCCTCCGGCATGGGCCATTACCACGGTAAAGAGGGCTTCCTGAACTTCAGTAAAGCGAAAACCATTGTGCGCAAAGGCCGGATTAATGTGACCAAAATGGTGGCTCCACCCTGGAACAACGCCATGTACAACATGCTGGTCAAATCACTCTGGTTTAAGTTTAAGGTGTTAAAGCGATAATCAATCATTAAAAAATTGAGAAATATGATGTCGACAATAACAATAAACGACATGCACTATGACTACGTCATTGTTGGTAGCGGCTTTGGCGGTTCGGTCAGTGCCTTACGCCTTAGTCAAAAGGGCTACAAGGTCCTGGTTATAGAAAAAGGAAAATGGTTTAAGGACCATGACTACGCGAAAGGTTCCTGGAATCTTACCAAATGGCTTTGGGTTCCTACCATTGGCTTCCGTGGCATCATGAAGTTAACCATTCTCAAGCATGTGACGGTGTATTCTGGTGTTGGTGTAGGCGGCGGTTCATTAGTTTATGGTGCTACGCTTCCTACCCCAAAGGATAAATTCTTTAGCACTGGCACCTGGGCGAAGTTAGAAGACTGGCAACAGGTACTTAAACCCCATTACGATGAAGCCCTGCGTATGCTTGGGGCCGCTCCCAATCCCAATCTGACCGACGCTGATCAGGTCATTCAGGATCTTGCCAAAGATATTGGTAAAGAGAAAGATTTCCACAATGCCAGGGTCGGTGTCTTTTTTTCAGACCGGCAGGATAAAAGTGACTTTGTTCCAGACCCTTACTTCGACGGTGAAGGGCCTGATCGCAAGCCCTGTATTGAGTGCGCATCCTGCATGACCGGTTGCAGACACAATGCCAAAAACACATTAGATAAAAACTATTTGTACCTGGCGCAAAAATCAGGGGCGGATATCATCTCCGAACAGGAAGTAGTGGACGTACGCCCTTTGAATAAAACCAATGGCAAGTCAGGCTACGAGATTACCTTTACATCTTCACGCATGTTATCCAGCAGAAAAAAGCAACGTGTCACGGCCAATGGTGTGGTTTTCTCCGGTGGCGTGCTGGGCACGGTTAAGCTGTTACTGAATCTTAAGCATAAAAAGTCCCTGACCAATTTATCCGAGGTGTTGGGTGACCATATTCGCACCAACAATGAGACCGTTACGGCGGTGACTTCGTTTAAAAAAGACGTCGATTTCGCCCGGGGTGTCACCATTGGTTCTATCCTGCATACGGATGACAACAGCCATTTGGAGCCCATCAGTCAAAACAGGCGAGCTGGCTTTATGAAGCTGCTGAATGTTCCAAGAGTAACGGGCAAGAATTTCCTGAACAGATGCTTTTCACTGGCAAAAACCATGGCCGTTGAGCCCATCAAAAACCTGCGAGTACTGCTGACTCCTGATTGGGGAAAAAAGACCATCTATTTGCTGTTTATGCAACAGTTGAATAGCACGTTATCCTTTCAACGGGGAACCGGCGGCATCATCAGCAGTACCACAGGAATAGGGGCAGCACCCTCTTGTACCATCGAAGAGTCCCAGGCTCTCACCAGCAAGGTAGAAAAAATTACAGAAGGCAAAGCCTCATCTTCATCACCGGAAGCACTACTGGGAACACCAACCACGGCACATATTCTCGGGGGCTGTGTGATGGGCGAGAATCGATATACCGGCGTTATCAATAATAAAGGCCAGGTCTTCGGCTACGAGAATATGTATGTCTGTGATGGTTCTGCCATTTCTGCCAACCCGGGGGTGAATCCGTCACTGAGCATTACTGCTGTATCGGAATGGACCATGAGTCATATTCCCCATAAGAGTAATTAGTGTGTATTCGGTATGGCATATATATTGACTATCAAGGTTGGCAAGCGGCCCTATGCCACTTGACGTTCCTCTGCATCAAAACTGGCACAGTTATACTCGTAAACACATTTTCTGAACAGTTGGACATCAGCTGTTGATAAAAGTTCAGTGATGGAATATCCAGGTTAAACAACTGACCACTGTATATTTCACAGGAACACATATAATATGCCTGAAACGAGCAATACTCATGTTCAGGGCGCTAATGACGTGATCGACATATCTGATATTCACATGATCAAAGTGGTTACTGAAGTAGGCAGTATCAACAAAGCCGCCGAAATATTAAGTGTTTCACAGCCGACCCTGAGCAAAAAAATCAGCCGCCTTGAAAAGAAAGTCGGTGTCGAACTGTTTAATCGGGATAGCGTGGGCATGGTGCCCACAGAAGCTGCCAAATTCCTGATTAAAGAAGGCAATGGTCTCAGAGCTCAGTTGCAAGTGATTGAACGTCAGCTGGAGCTTATGTCGGATATGGTGGGCGGTACGGTAAGAGTAGGGGTTGGCCCCATTATCGAACAGCAGCTGTTAGCCAAAGTATTGCTTGATTTTGCTGAGAGAGATTATCAGTTTAAAATTTCTGTCGTCACGATGTCGGCTGATGTATTGCTGGATCAGCTGAAAAAAAGCAAGATTGATCTGGCGGTTGGCCCCTTTGTTCATTCTGATGTTCCGGATGATATTGTCGCCCCGCTGAAAACCTCTGAAAAACTGGTGGTGGCCGTGCGACAAGGTCATGACGCAGTTGGCAGGCAGGTCGAAGATTTACAGGCAATATCGAACTACAAAATCATTACGCCTAACATACCCGCCAGCCTGGGCGGACAGGTTATGGTGTATCTGGAAAATGCCGAATTAGAGCCGGACATCATTTGCGAAAGTTACACCATGGCAAAATACATTGTCATGAATTCCGATTATGTGACGGCCGGACCAGAGTCTTTATTCCTGAATGAATTTGCATCCGGAGAGCTGGTGAAACTGGAATTTCCCTATGATGTCTATTGGCAGAGTCAATGCCTGGTAAAACCGGAAACCTTATTAATGCCTATTGTAAAAGAGGTCGTGGATCTGTTTGCCCAGTATATGGAGGCGCAGTAATCAGCAAAAAGAGAAGCCCCGTGGATATGATTCAACGAGAGCTTCCCGGCCTGAATAACAGGCTAAAGACAGTCGTCGATTATGCTCGAACACGCTTTACCTGTTGGCCCCGTTGCCAAAAGTTGTACAGCACTTTAAACGCTGAAAACGCACCACGAACCCTGGTCTTAGGGGGCAAACCTTCACTCATCCGGCGAATTTGATCGGTGTACCAGCTGATTTCCATGATAGCCATATCATCGATCTTTTTAATACCGGTGGAAATGGGTTCTACACTGGAGCGGTAATTCGTACCAGTCAGTAGATGGTTGGCCAGATTGGGATCAACGACAAAGGGTCGCGCCAGACCAACCACATCCACTGAGCCGGAATTAATCGCCTCTTCCATCGCTTGCTGACTTCTGAATCCACCGGTGACCATAATGGGTGCCGATACATTTTTCTTAAGCTGTTCAGAAAATTCCAGAAAATACGCCTCACGCTTCTTTGTACTTTCTTTTTGCTCCCCCCGTCGGTTGACCGGATTTTCCCAGCTGCCACCAGAAACCTCAATCAGGTCGATGCCCATTTTATCCAGATGCCGACATACCTCGATGGACTCTTCCTGGCTGAAACCGCCTTTTTGGAAGTCCGAAGAGTTCAATTTAATGCCGATAGCAAAGCCCTCACCCACCTTCTCCCGGATGGATGCGTAAATTTCTTTGACAAATCTCATGCGATTTTCAAGGGAACCGCCCCATTGATCATTGCGCTTATTATGGTTTGGTGACAGGAATTGGCTGATCAGATAACCGTGGGCACCATGAAGTTGAACGCCATCAAACCCTGCTTCTTTTAAGATTAAAGCTGTCGTAGTGAATCGACGAATAATGTCGCTAATCTCACTCTCGGTGAGTTCCCGGGGTGGGATAAACATATCGCTCGCTAAAGGAATGGCAGAGGGTGCCAGGGGTTGGTCATTGAGGAATTTAGGCGATTGCTTGCCCGGATGGTTGAGCTGAGCCCAAATTTGACCACCTTTGGATTTAGCGCCTGCAACCCATAATTCCAACAGTTGAAAATCATCATAGTCTTCAACAGCCACGGCCAGCGGTTCATTGGCATGGCGTTTATCAACCATTATATTACCGGTGATCAGCAGTCCGGAGCCACCTTCTGCCCAGGTTCTGTATAACACTTCAAACTGTCTGACAACACCGCCTTTGCCTGTGGCGATGGCTTCATTCATGGCTGATTTGCAAATACGGTTTTTGAGTACTGAACCAGAACGTAACTTAAGTTCTTCTGATAAAGGTGATGTGGTTGTCATATACGTTCTTCTGACCTCATGGATTAATAATCCTGCTTATTATTTCGTAAGGCTTCATCCTGCGGTAATGAACTTATTTTGCCTGTGTACCAAATAAAAGGCATTGGATAAACAATTAAAAACAGCGAGTATTGATGGGCTTGATTAAAGACCTTCGACGTCGATTTCGTAATCCTTTATGGCTTTTCTGATGGTGTCGGGTATTCTGACGGATATGCCTTTTTTATAGTTGCACCAGATACTCGGTACACTCGCGGTAAAGACCGGTTGTTCTTCACCCTTTCGATAAATAGCAGCCTCAAGAATAGCGCTACTGTTTCCGACTTTACTGAATCGTGTACCTGTTTCCAGTTGTGTGGGGTAGTGGAGCTGCTTGTTAAATTCGCAGTTTAATCCTCTCATCACCCATCCCTGCTCCGAATCAGGCTTCATTTCAATCTTCAGTATGTTAAAAAAGTAGTCCAGGCGTGCGGATTCAATGAGTCGCATATAAGCGGCATTATTCAAGTGCCCCAGCGGATCACAATCTCCCCAGCGGACAGTATCTTGATAGAAGTGATTGAATAACGTTCGTTGCATGGGACGGACTCTCTGGATGGATTTTCCCCAACAGGCTGAATAATTTAGAGTAATTTGGCCTATTGTAATTGCCCTGAAATATACCTAACGATCTGGGTCCCGGATAATGAACTTATTTTGTCTGTGTTCCAAAAAAAAGGCATATATCAGCCCGAATCTTTATCCATCGAAAAAAGAAACAGGTAAAGCCGTTCCAACGTGGAATTATTCTGTCGTCCACGTTAGAGGACGAGTATTTTTCAAGCATGAAAGCAACTGGATCTTGCAACTTCTCAACAAGATTTCTGACTTTCATGAACTAAACCAAAACCTTCCCTGGTCAGTTTCAGATGCACCAGCAGAGTTCACTAAGAAACTGGTAAATGCTGTTGTGGGCTTGGAATTCGTTATTGATGATATAGTCGGCAACTTCAAGTTGAGTCAAAACAAAACAGCATCAGATTATTCAGGTGTAGTAAATGGCTTGGCAAGTTCAAAGAACAGTTCAGACATTTCTGTGGCCAGGCAAATGCAACAGTCAACATGTAGCTAACGAGTCAGTCAAGCAGATGGCACCAAGCGTGCCGTCTGCTTAGCTTGGCAATGCTCGATAAAATATCAATGGACCAGATCATTTCACCCATGAGTGATTACTACATTTTCGTTGCAAGATGACAAACTCCTTGCCCCATCCCAACAATCATTTCCTATGCACCAGATTCTCAGGGGGTCAAAAAACAATTCACTGTCTATCAAAGTATTTACTTTCTAAGATGGTTTCATAAGAAAAGCACGAAAGGTGAAGATATGAAGTCCATCCGCGTGATGTGTACTATCCAGGAGGGCTCTCTTGGGTATACCAAAATCAAGCAACTGGAATCCTCCATAAAAGATATATACCAAAAGCACTTTGGTCCTGACTATAAGCTGGTGTTTATGTGGTTAACCTTGCCCCATGGTCAGGCCTATCTGGCTGGCAAGTTGTCTTCCGCATCCAGTGTACAACTGCCTGTGCAAGATGGCCTGCCAGCGTCCAGGCGGCACCCTTTTATGTCGGAAGTGTGTGCTAAATGGCAGGAGATTACCGGCTGCACACAGGATCAGATTATTTTGGCATCCAGTGATTTTACCGAATCGGAAAAGTTTCAGCGGGGTTTGGTCAATCGATTCAAACCGTCCAAACGTAAATCGACCATGTTGAAAATGCTGATGCGCTTTATGATGGGGCGTTTTAAGAAAGGCTATTACAACACCAGTGTTACGTTATAAAAATAAATCAAGGATAGCGCTATGCCACTGTACACTGTTACCACACGAAAAAGCTTACCGAACTCCAGGCGTGTTGAATTAGCTAACTTGATCATGAACGTTCATTGCGGCCTCACAGGTGCTCCGGAAACTTTTGTAAACGTGATGTTTTGGGAAAATGCCACGTTAAACGACGGCGTTGCCATGCATGTTTATGGTGGTATACGAAAAGGTCGAACCGCTGAGATGCGAGAAACATTACAAAAGGAAATGTCCAGACGCATCTGCCAATTGATGATACTCACAGACAAAGAGCTGGAAACAGACATGTTTGAGATGCCTGCCCAATGGATCATGGAAGGTGGAGAGATCTTACCCGAACCCGGGGAAGAGCACTTGTGTGAGTGGCTGCAAAACGGGCACGGGACTGAACATAATCAGAAAGCGTTCATTTGATCATAGCTCTTGAATGATTTCAGATAACGCGATATCACCTCTGGATCAAAAGTCCGAAAAACACGGGTTATTAATGCGCCATTTTCAAGGGATTGAGCGATAGGCTCAGGTAATGGGTTGTCAGCACAGACTGACAGACGCTCAGGAAAGTAAGCCAGTGCAGCTTGATCATCCAGATATTGCAGAACCTGATAGAGATGCCCGGTTTCCAGGCCCTTCTCGGGTTGAACCAGTATTCTGGACAACTCACAAGCTGCCACGCTGAGACTTTCTACTGATACGGTACCGTTTCGAGAAGTCTTGCTGCCAATAACATCCAGCTCTTCTGGTGACAATCCCATGGCTATGCCAATCGCATGCCAGTTATGGCTTAATGGCAAACACCTCAAAAAATCCATAGTCAGCGGTTCTGAACCGGCCATCTCTGTGGATATGTCATCCTCCTGCCAACAGAGCGATGTGACCGCTGGCGGCTGTATGTCCTTTAAACGATGAAACTCAGAATAAAGCTTACTGTTTTTTATGAAAAGATCCGATAATTCCTTTTCAAGACCGCAGGATTTCGCAGCGACCATCGAAGCATAGGCAATGTGCCCTGCGGTGAGTTGTGGCAGGCAATGTTCTGCTTCACGGAGTAATCGTGAAATATTGCTGTAGCAGGGCTCTTTTTTACCAACTCTACTGAGAATTTTCTGGTTTATGTGCACTGGTAAATCAAGAGCCTGGCTGAAGGATTCAGCATCTATTCCTATGGTTGCAAGATCATAGCCCAGACGAGCTATCCGGAAGTCCCATTCGCGTTTATTGCTGGTACCATGAGGCTCAGAATGCCCTTGCAGGGATTGAATCAAGCGATGCGCGGAACTTATGGCCAGAAGTTCAGGAACGGTGATTATTTTTACCAGCTCTCTGGTACTGATACTCCCCCCTTTAATATCCAGAATTTTCTTGAACAGAAGGTTGGTTGAAAAGCCCATTGAGTGTACGGACTCTTGTTGTAAACCCTGCGCCGCCATTAACTCCGGGTATCCAGCTGCAAACGCCAGGGCTGCGGTTGGAACATAGTAAAGATAGGGATCTTTACGGAAGATCTGGCACAACTTGAAAAAGTCCAGTTCATGATTCAGGGCAGCATCAGTATCTGGAGCCTGCACGCTGTACGGCCATTCTGTAAGCCTCCCATTCTGATCCTTGGCAATAGCAGACTTTTCATGAAAGAACTGATACAGATCAAGGGCAATACCGAACTTTTCGCAGTGCAGTTCAGCCAGGTCGAGCCTGGAAATACCCGCCAGCATCGTCAGCAGTGTTTCATGGGTGACCGTCATTTTTTCCTGAATTAACCTGCCCCCCTGTTGCCGGGAATACCAGGATAGATAATCAAATTTTTCATTTCTTTGGCCTTGACGCTCACGCTCCTTGATTTTTTCCTCGATATCCTTTGTGGGTAACCCCAGATAAATGGCAACCAGGAGCAGCTTGTCAGGTGCTAGCTCCTCATTAATTTGCGGCAGTAATTGTGACCAGGACACCGGATCATCCAGGTGTGTCTCTGCCATAGGCGTACATTCAGAATCAAGCGTTACATTCCTTGCCGATATGGCGACATCGGTAACAGGCGGTGCCAGCGCCGGTGCCAAGGGATCAGCCCTGGCAGGAGAGACAGACTTTCCGTCAAAAGTAGATTTAGAACAAATACCGACTGAATGCGCTGTTGGTTGAAGGCCTTGAGTGCCAATGTCGGAGTTATCAGGTTGGGTAATTATCTGATTTTCCTTTGAAACAATCATCATCCACTCTCATAAATAATAGTTTTTAAAATTTATTGGCAAAGCCTCTGACATCGAATTTTCAACATCTGATGCAATCAGCCGAAACGAGACCGGTGGCGGCATTAAAAATAATTAACCTGGAAATCTATGTTCACGGTTTTAAGACAATAAAATTAACAAGACGTTCATTGTTACTGCAGAAAAGCCAAAAAAGGTCTAATGCACCAATAAACTTCCAGTGAGAAAAATGTGAAAAGTGATCAGTCCCCGGGGAATTGCTGCCGGAGTAATAAATGCGCTAATACCTGGCAGCCCCCCGGAGGCTGAGCGAAAATAGTCTGCATGGGAAGGACCTTCAGGATGTGGAAGAACCGGTTTCTTAACGGAATTATGAGAGTTTAACAGGGGATGACGGTGGGGAGTCGGTTCTTATACCCAATAAGTGCATACGAACCGACCTTATAACT